>CALFOL010000339.1 GCA_937919915.1 uncultured Planctomycetaceae bacterium | reverse complement strand
GTAACCTCAGCCGCTCCACCGACACCGATGGCCACAACCGTCGTATCTCTAACAAGTTGATTAGCCGTAATCGACAGCGATGGTGGCACCAACAGTAGTTGCGGCTCCAGCATGATTGGGTCGCCATTCTCGTCGGTACTGGTCAGGAACAATTGTTCCGCCGCAACCCGATGACGTATAATGCCTCAAACGGCAACGGCGAATTCGACAACAACAGCGTGTGTCTGGCCGCGCATAGACATCAAAAAAAAATCGACGATCCAACGGAGAGCAAATAATGAACGCATCAACTCAACAGCAGCTTTGTTCCGTAAAGTGCGTTCCCTGTGAGGGCGGCGTCCCGAAGCTCACGACGGAAGAAGCCTCTCTGCAAAACGCAGTACTGACGGGGTGGAAGGTGTTGTCCAGTCCGGACCGCATTTCCAAATGCTGGACCGTGAAGAACTTTGTGGCTGCGATGGAGTTCTTTAAACACGTCACTGTACTGGCGGAGGATGAAGGTCATCATCCAGACCTGCACCTGGTGGGTTACCGCAACGTGACGATTGACATCTGGACCCACGCCATTGACGGCCTGTCCTTGAACGATTTTATTCTCGCCGCAAAAATCGATCAATTGCCGATTCAGCTAAAAGGTTAGGTCTCGCTGCGCGGTGACGGCTGAGGAAGACAACGGATCACCTTGCTGCATTCAATGCCGCAGGCAGGAACTCCGGAGCGTATTTACTCCGCAGCGTCACCAGCCAGGATTTTCTCGATGTACTCCTGCGTCCGAGCACCAACTCCCTGTTTGTAGCCGACAGTCACGTGTTTGATCACTTGACCGGGGCCGAGAACAACTGAATGGGGAATTCCGGAAACCTGAAATCGCCTGGCGATTACGGAACCGCGATCCAAAGCCACTGTCGGCGTCAAATCGTGGCGGGTGAGAAACTCTTTGATGCGTTCCGGCGTTTCCTCGAGGTTCACCGCCACGAAGATCGCATCCGATTGCTCAAAGTTGGAAGTCGCCTCAACGTATTCAGGTAATGCCGCGACACACGGACCGCACCAGGTGGCCCAGAAGTCCAAGACGACAACCTTGTCAGCATGTTCGCTTAGGCGAAACACACCGCCATCGAGAGTCGGGAGCTCAAAGTCATCAACAACCTGCCCGACCATTTCGCTGGCCGGCGATTCGCCGCCGTCTTTCGGCAACTCCCATTCTGGTTCCGCCGCGTCGCGCCGAATCCAGTGAACATACGACAGGATATCTTCACGCCCTTCCGGGCTGCCTAAGAAGAGATCTCGAATCGCCTTCGCCGGAATTCGGCATGTCCCCAACTGTTGCGACTTGCCGATCAGCTGACCATCCGACATTCGCTCAGGAGTCATTGTCAGCATGAAACCGTTATCCAGTTTGGCCTGCACTGCTGTGGCCGCGCGAACCGGAGCCGGAGGAGCGTCTTTGTCTTGTGACAGCCAGATCAACGCGGCAACTCGTTCGCGAGCAAAACGAAACGTTTCCAGTCGTGAGTCAAACACGATTTCTGTTTCTGTGACGGCATTCAAGCGGCCTCGCAGCAGATCACCATTCGGCGCCAGCAACACGTGTGTCGGAGGATCATCACGACGGAACCGCGGAACCGTCAAAGCAAGTTCGCGAGCTTCTTCCTGAATAAACTGTTTGACGGAAGCGCCGACAACATTTTGCACCAGGAACTCATCGATTTCGACTAAGCCCCGCACATTGTTTTTTAGGGCCGCCGCATTGCGACTGTTCACAGACGTTAGCACAGCCTGGATCACCAGGCCTTTCGCTCCGGCACCGTCAGAGTTCAGATCGAACACCTTAACTTCCTTGCCATTGATCGAAATATGCACCTTTCCATCCCTGACAATCATCTCGACTTCCGCATTGCGATCTTTAACCTGCGTCGTGCCGTCAACAGGCACGTTGCCTCTAACACCAAAGAATCCACGTTGTCCGTTCTGGTTTGGAATCCGGTCTGAAACAACGATCTGCGATGGCTGCAGCAACAAATTTACGGTTGTTGCAGTTGTTGGTTTATTCAGATCTTCTGCGAACAGGTAGAAGGTCATGTTTCCATAGCAAGTGGCTTGCCACTTAATACGAAATGACAGTGCATCACCGGTCATCACCGTCTTGTTGCCGAACCACGCATTCCCAGTGAAGCTGATCGCGGTATCTACAAAGTTTGTCGTACCAGAAACACGACTCCATTCTTCTTTAGCGAACCCCTGCTGTCGGTTGCGTTGCGAGTTACCAAATTCCATCGCCTTCACAAGGTTCACGTCGATCTGACGAATTTCTGTGACGGGTGAAACGATTCGCACGTGTTTATCATCGCACGACTCTGTCCGACACGGAAAGACGTCCCCATCGTGAAGGTACACGACATCTGGAAATTGTGCCGAATCAATTGCCAGTTGTTCTGGTTCTGCTCCACGCTGGAAGCGCGCTTTGCCGCCGGAAATCAATGTGGTGGCATTCCTGCCACCGACCGGAGTCCATCGAATAGGCTCTGCATGGTCTTCGACTGTCAGGTTGCCTCGCAATGATCCGCCATCAAAAAACAGGCGATCGGGTTCTTCTTGGGGGACATCGGTATTGGGCAATCCAATCCGGCGAACTCCCGCCAGAGACGATTGAATCGGTTCAGCACCGAAATCAGTCGTCAGTGTGATGGATTCGTGATCCATTGAAATCAGCTGACCAGAAATGAAACCGCCGTTTCGCCAGGCAACAATCGTCTTGCCGCGATCGTTGCTTTTCTGTTCTGCAATCGACATGACAACCCGCCGTATATCGGCCAGCGGCACTTCGATGAATTGCGGCCTGTCAGGCACCGCTTCGCCATCACCTTCTTCGGTCGCTTCCGCGTCTGCACCACCAGCGTTCTCGGCATCTGTTTTCGCTTCTTCCGGCGGTGTGGCACCGACGCCCTGAGCCACCTCGATCTTTACAGATTTCGATTCGGCAGAATATTCAACCAGATTGCCGTAGTGCACTTTGCCATCCTGCAAATGAACACGGCTTTGCCCCTCCACCAATGCCTGAGGAATCGTGCCATCCCATTCGCTGATCCGGAGGTGTTTTAGTGTCAGATCGCTGTCGATGGCTTCCAGGCTAATACTGTTACCGATTTCGCTCCAGTTCTTCGCCTGGAGTTCCCCAAGTTTCCGGCCTGTGTGCGAGTACACAGCCATCATGCTTTTTTCGAAATCGATGAATGCAAAAACATGTAGTTCTCGCAAATCATCGGGCACCACCTGCAACTCAACGAAATCTTTCTCAGCACGCGCGACAAAGGAATCGCCCCACATTTCCAGACGGGGGCGAGCTGTGCCACTCCCACCGATTGTCATTACGAAATCCGGTATCGTCGTGGATCTCAGCGCGAATTCGATTTCACAACGCCTGGGGAGTTGCAACTGTTGCGAAATTGAGGTCTCGCCCTTGACTGTCGTCAGGCTGCCATCATCTTCTTCTTTCCAATTCGACACGCCAGCGGTTTGTGATTTCTGAGTCCAGCCATCCAAACCGCGCGGGCCGAGAAAAATCAATCCCTGATTTTGATTGCGTTGCAGACTGCGGATGCCGCTCTTCTGCAGGACTAATTTTCCATGTCGGCGACTCTGAAACGTGATCGTGTCAGGACCAATGGCAGCAATTTCCCCGTACAACAAATTGTTGTTGATCAATGTGATTCGAAAGCCATCGTCTGCTGCTACAACCGGCGAACTGGTTTCCAGCTCCGGAATCCGGACGGCGGACAACACGGCGAGATTAAGTGACAACGGATTTGCAAACAGCGGAGACTCCCAGATCAGCGTGTCCCCTTCAGCGGAAATCAGTTTCCCGTCCAGGCTGTCTCCGTTTCCCCAGAACAACGTACCATTGACAGCGGGATCAGCGGCGCTGGCCGAAGAAATCAGCAGGCAAGCCAACAGCAGCGTAAAGTGTTTGTTCATATTCATAGGTCACTTACCTGGCATCAATCGCAGTCGCTACCGCACTACAGCGTATTGCGCTGACTTGTCGCCGCAGCGAACGGTTTTCGACAGCAAATCGCCTGCTCTCAGGAGCCCGACGTATCCACACGTTTACGTAAACTGCACTACAGACTTCACAAGGACTTCAACGCTGTCGAGAGGAAAGGACGGGCAAACGGCCTGCCCAAAACCCATCTTCCCGTTAACGTTCATAAATGGGCAGAAACCGATAGTTTAACCCCAGCGCTAACAACGACATCGCTGTGCCGTAAGCCGCGCCATGTCCTGACGTAAAACTGCCGTCGTCATTCTGCATGTCTTTCAGCTGCCGGATGGTCTTCGTGTTCCATTTGTTCCACGCTTCGAAGTCCCCTTGAAACGTGGCCTGAGCCATGTAGTACCGAAAGTAGAATGGATAACTGGACTCCTTGTGTTCCAGGCTACCAGAGATCTGTTCCAGAACCGCCTTGAACTCCGCTGACTCTTTGCGTTTGCCAATGGCATATACCAGCGTGGCGATCGCCTGCAGGTTTTTTGAACCACCCATGCCGCCGACCGATCCGGCATAGCCAACTCCACCTCGACTGGACGTCATCTTCTTAAAGTAGTCGAGCGCCTTATCGATGCCGTCATCCGGAACCTTGACGCCCGCGTTGCGTGCGGCCATCAGCCCCATTAACACGGCACCTGTCACAGATGTGTCTGCGTCTCGAGAGCCTGGAGAATACCGCCAGCCGCCCCATTGGTTGTCTTTCTGAGACGTCAATGCACACCGGACAGCAAGCTCCAATGCCTCACCCACAGTGCGTCGCGACGTACTGGAATCGCCTTCCCACAGCTTTTCATCGTCGAGGACTCCATAGACTTCTGATAGCCCCAGCATTCCGAAACCGTGATGGTACATGCTACCACCAAGGTATCCGGTTGAACCGCTCTGTGCCTTGATCATGTTGCGCACAGCCTTGCGGATGTTATCGCTGTACTTGCCGAAATTCGGATCTTCGCCGCTTGCCAGAAAAACCATGATGCACATGCCGGTCGTGCCTGGACCACCGGAACCATGACTGGATGTCGACTGTCCCTGATTCCAGTCGCCGTCCTTGTCCTGATTCTCCACCAGCCACGACAAGCCGCGCTCATAGATCTGCTCAACGTCCGGTGGAACCTGACTGCCAAAACGCAACTGCGGATCCTGAGCAAAGCAGGAACCCGCAAGTGCGGAGGTGATCGCCATGATGCTGATGATTCGGTGCAACTGCATTGGTTACCGTTCGATCGATGAAAAGAATCAACCCGTGACTGCGGCTTCCAGCCGCAGTCGTTATGGCCTGATCGGACTGCGGCTGGAAGCGCAGTCACGGGCGTTGTCCTAACGCCTGTTTTCTACGGCATTAAAGAACGCTTCCAGGCCGTCTCGGAACTCCGCTGGCAAATTGCCACCAGCATTGCCCGTCGATTGTTGCACACCTCGGTGC
Organism: uncultured Planctomycetaceae bacterium; assembly: GCA_937919915.1. Classification (GTDB taxonomy): domain Bacteria; phylum Planctomycetota; class Planctomycetia; order Planctomycetales; family Planctomycetaceae; genus Fuerstiella. Next base: position 15,538 of record CALFOL010000339.1, on the reverse strand, counting down.
TGCAACTGAGCCTTCAGGTCTGCACCAGCGCCGTACAACGCTAGTGCTGGCGTGTCGGTATCACCGCCACCGCCGCCACCAGGAGAAGCACCGGCACCACCGCCGCCGTTCGGATTTGCTCGCTTCGATTGCAGGAGCAATTCGATAACTTCCGTCTCAGCAGCAATTGCTTCCGGACCAGTATCAGGTTCGCTCAGAATCTGCGTCGCTTCGTCCATCACGGCAACCGCCGCACCGATGATCTTCAACTCTTTCCCAAACGTCTCTTCACCCTTGGGTAAAGAGCGGATATCAACAAGGACGCGTCCCAGTCGGGTGTGCAGTTCGTCCTGAGTCTTCGACAACATGTTTGCACGATCAACGTACTCGTCTGGTTTGATGGCATCATGCGCCTGCTCGACCGCACGTGTCTCATCCCGCAGGTCCATTTCTGCTTCCAAAATCCGCATAACCTCAAGAACAATGAATGGCGGCAAACTGCCACCGGGTCCACCAGGTCAGGAACCGCCCGGACATGGTTCGACAAGTTCTTCCGCCCAGCGATCCATCGTATCGCCCCAATACTCCGTTCGGGCAATCGCTTCGCCCGCCATATTGTGACGTACGCGATCACCAAGTTTCGTTAAGCGAGTTGTCACTTCCAGCTTCTGCATCTCTTCCAGGATTTTAAGAAACTTCGGCGTCTTGCGACGATCGTAATACGCTTCCAGGTCGGTCTGAATCATCCCCACCGAACGACTTTGAGCCTCCTCCTGAACAGCAATCTTTTCTGTTTGAGCTCCCTGTCGATCATCAAGTTTGACGGCGGCCACACCAAACCCCTTAAACAGTGTTCGATTTAGATCTTCCGCAACTTCCAGCTGACGCCGTGAAGCCGCTTTGAATCGCTTGACGAACGTACTGTTTTCGAGATCGTCCATAATCTTCTGCAGATCGTCTCGCACCTTGGCAAAGTCAGCCAGCAGATCTGCTTGTTCTTCAACGGCTTCATCAACCTGCTCTTCGGCGGGTGCTGGCGGCTGATCGTCCTTTTTCTCCGGCTTCGGTCCACCGTTCAGAATCGTGGTTGGCAGACCGAACTTTGGCGCGCCGGGCTTTTGAGGTTCTTCCTCAGTGTCCTCGCCCTTTTCCGATTTCATGAACCCCGATTCAACATCCGTTAGTTTTGGAACAGCGGGCATGTCTTTCGCGTTCGGATCTGGTTTCGAAACTTTGGGTTCACCCTTTTGCTCGCCGCGATTGTTACCAGCCATCGGACCGGATTTCGCATTTGGATCTGGTTCAGACGGGGTACCCGGCTTGCCAGGTTTCTGGCTGCCTTTCGCTTTGGCTGCGCTCGCCAGCATATCTGCGACGGTTGGCATACGGTTTTCGCCAATTTCTTTCAACGCTTCCAGCGCGTCAGCCCAGGTTTCGAGATGACCGACCAGCATTTCTTTGTTACGCATGGCCTGCTTGATCAACTGTTCGCCATGATCAGTGACGGCTCCCAGACGTTGTCCGTTGGCTCGTTCAGCCGCTGCCTGTTGTTCGATGCGACGACGATTTTTCGGCTGCGTCAATTGCTCACCGTCCATTCGACGAAGTTCGCGGTTTACATCGTGCAAGCGAAGTTCTTCTTCATAAACGTCGTCTGCCAGGCTGGCCCAGCGACGCAGTTGATTTGTCACCCAGATAGCATGTTCTTCCGGCGTCAATACGTGCAGCACATAAGTTGGAGAATAACAGCGGCCGCGTTCCGGCTTGTAATCCTTCGCGTACGCTCGAACTTCCAGTGTTTGAGCTGGCACTTTGTCGCTCATCGCACAAAACGTCGCCTGGCCGGTATAAACCGTACTCTCCGGGCTACCGCCACTGACGATCTTGGCCCCTTTGACAGGATTCGGATTTCGTAGAGAATCTTCGACACCCCGCCATTCGAGACCGATTTCCTGCAGACCGAAGTCATCATCGGCCTGGACATCAAAAGAAATCACATCCGTCGTCAACACGACCTGTTGAGGATCCAGTTGCTGGAAATACACGTTGGGTTCGCCATCGTCAACAGCCTTGATCTTCAGTTGGAAACCATCCTTGGCGGTCAGTCCCAATTCGTCCTTCCACTGGAATTCGATCGTCTCAGATTCATTGACCGGCACGGGAGCTGGCAGGATTTTTGAACCAGCAATTTTTGTTTCCGCTCCCTGAACCGTTGCGGCCTGCAGATCGCGGCTGATGTCTGCGACGAATTCACTCACTGAACCCTTCAACAGCGAAACCACACCACCGCGAACATCGGTTTCCAGGTTCTTCGAATACTGCAGATAGTCCGGTAACTTCACCGAAGCCGTCAGTGAATTCAGTTCGGGGCGTGTCGCCACCTGGACATCCAGCGCTTCGCGAATGTCGCCGATGCGAATATTCAGCGTTCCGGTTTCTGTCTGTGGCGGAACGACAAACGTATAAGCGTCGTTTTGAAGCTTAGCTCTCACGGGTTGCTGCCCCGTAAAGTGCGCCGCTCCTGCAGCGGGCGACCACTTCGTTTCTGTCGAAAGGTTTGCCGCAAATTTAAACTCTTCGCCGTGCGGAACCACGATTTTGTCCGGCAGGTCAGTTACCTGAGCAAACGTGTAACGATCAACATCCGCCCATGGCATCAGCCAGCGTTTCAGAGCATTCGATCCGGCGGCCGGAAAAATCATCAGTGCCAGCAACATCAACGCTAAAGGAACGCCAGCGGTAATCGCCCAGCGTTTGTGGCGAGGATTCGGGACAGCGCCTGTCAGATCGCGATCTTTGACGATGCTATCCACGTGTTCAACCGCAGCACGCGCCAGGGTTTCACTGGTGCCGAGACTTGTGTCACCGCGAGACAGTTCCACAACACCAAGTAACTGATCGCCCAACGCGGGAAACTTATGCTTCAACAGCGTGGCAACCTGTTCCATGTGGCGTGTCCGCCAGACCCAGCGATGACACTTCAAAGGAAAGAACAATCCGAAGCCCAGGGCGCCGGTCACCAGTATGCCAGCTCGCACAATGGATGGTGCATCCACAAACCGGTCAATCACAAACACTGCCATGTAAGACACCGCCATGCCAAACAGCCCTGCCAGCACGCCTTCCGCCAGTTTGATTTTTCGGACCTGCTTCTGAAACTCTTCTAACCGTTGCCGCGTTGTATTCGGCAGTTGAATCGGCGTGGAACTCATTTTGGAATTCTCCGTAGTAGTCCGGGCTGGTGCAGGCCAAAGTCCGAGGGCACAGTTTTCAGCCGCACGAGGTGCGACCAATCTGTGCCCGACAGTATAGGCACCACGACCTTTGGAACGGAGCCTCAATTCAATGGAATTCGCCTAAAATGGATTTCCTTTTGCTTGTTCTGTTTCTGCCGTTGATCAGGATCGCAATTGTAGGGATTTGAACGAGCGACGACGGCAACCTTTCACTGCAGTAAGTCGTGTTGCGATTGAAAAACGGATCGTACAAATCGCTTGCAAACCTGACCGTATCATCCAACAATCGGTACTTCTGCGATCCACTCCCTAAGTCACAGCGAGTCAGTAATGAATCCGTTGCGATCCCCTAAATGGCTGCGAGCTGCGGTGCTGATCACCGCGCTGCTGTGCGTGCCTGCACCTCAGGCTCGGGCTCAGCAGACCGCGATCGAGAAGCTGGCGGAAGTTCTGGGGGATGCCCTCAAGGCAGCCACCGGCAGAGAGGTCAAACAGAAGGACGCCGTGGCTCGCCAGGTGCTTGCACAACCGGCGATGCCTGCGGTCCTGACACCGGAGGCGGAACTCAAAGCACGCAAGGTTCGACTGGATGCATTCCGAGACGTTTCTATTGCCTGGCTGGACGGCACGGTCAGCCTGGCAGACAACCAGCAACTGCTTTTGGAAAAGACACTCGACCAGGCGATTGCGTCTTCTCAGGTTGCGGCAAAGAAACCGCAGGCCAACAACCAACGCATGAATCCGGGCTTCAACGATCACTTTGCGATTACCTTCACAGACACCGACGGAGCCGCACGGAAGGTTGACTTGCTGCACTTCGAGAAGCTACTCGCAGAAACAGATCTTACGCCGGAACAGGCAGTCAGGCTGGCTGCAGCCGCCAAAGAACGCAGGGAGTTTCATCAGTCGGCAACGCTTGGGCACATCCTGAATATTCTGGACGCGGAACTCTACTTCACCGCCGGACAACGCACAGCCATCGGAGACGCTGCGCGGGAAAAGATTCAGCTCAACAGCGCCTGCTATGCGTTGCGTCCGATGAACTACTACTTCCAGCAGACGCCGATTACGCCTCTTCTGAAACGCGGCAATCACTTGAACGTTCTCAGTGAAGCTCAAAAACGACGCGCCACAGACCTGTCAGCCACTAATACTGACAACGCAGAACAATACGTCAGCTTCCAATCCAACGAAGGAGTCGATCTGTGGCAGGACACTCTCCGCAACGCAATCAAGGCACAACGCGAACGTCTCACGCGAGCAGTTGCTGTGCGAGTCGACTTCCATCAGGCGTTGAACGAAATGTCAGACTCCGACGCTCGCCACCTGCAGGTCGCGGGGAAAGGAGCGACCGATGCGGCAATTGCGAGATGGAAGACGACTTCGCGGCAACAACTAAAGACCTTCGAGCAACATGCGATGGGAGCCATCGGCAATTTCTCGTTTTCGCTCCAGGTTCCCAATGTTGATCAGATCGACGCCGATGGAATCTGGAAGCACTCGATGGAGCAATTGGTACCGAAATCAACAGATCAACTAAATCTTCGCGACAGTGTTCGATTGGAAGCAACAGCAAAGTTCGTCGTAGCCATGCTGGACAAAGAACTGTGGTTGACAAAAGCTCAGCGAGAAATCCTGATCGATGCGGTTCGCAAAGAATTGCCGTCCCCGGATACAAAAATCCAGAACGCAAACTACTTTCTGGAAGTCACACTACTCACCATTCCAATGTTCAAACTTTCGAAGCGGGAGTTGTCCGTGCTAACGGACACTCAAAAAGCCGCGTTCGAAGCAATGAAGAAGCCATTTCAGAAGCAGAATTCGTATATCCTGGTCCAGATGCAAAATGGTGGTCAGATGCACCTCCAGATCCCCAAATAGAAAGTCATCCGGCGAGCCGTGGACGTCAGTCCTTGCATTCTTCACCTGACCGCGTTTTCCTGGCCCCGCCGCCCATTACCGCGAACACTTACATCCATGACTCCCGAATTCAGTACGAATCTGTTGGCGTTTCATTCAACTCGCAATTAAAAACAAAAGCCGAGCGACATCGACCTGAATCACGTCCATTACAACGAAAGACAATATGTCCACTGCTACCGAACCCACACAGGAACTGCATTCCAACGACGTCGCCGCTATCGACGAACTACGTGCTGTCTACCAAAAACTGAAAGCCGAACTTGCCAAAGTCATCGTCGGTCAGGAAAGCGTTGTTGAACAACTCACCATCTGTCTGTTTGCTCGCGGCCATGCACTTCTGATGGGCGTCCCCGGGCTGGCCAAGACGCTGCTGGTTAGCCGACTGGCAGAAACGATGTCGCTCAGCTTCAGCCGCATTCAGTTCACACCAGACCTGATGCCGATGGACATCACCGGCACAGACATCCTGCAGGAAAATGCTGCTGGCCGTCGCGAATTCGAATTCGTCAAGGGGCCTCTGTTTGCCAATATTGTTTTGGCCGACGAAATTAACCGCGCTCCGTCCAAAACTCAGGCGGCGATGTTGGAAGCGATGCAGGAACACCGCGTGACCGTAGTCGGTCGGCCGTATGTATTGGCGCCACCGTTCTTTGTGTTGGCCACCCAAAACCCCGTTGAGCAGGAAGGAACCTATCCACTGCCGGAAGCTCAGCTGGACCGTTTCATGTTTCTGATCAACGTCGACTATCCGTCGCGTCTGGAAGAAATCGAAATTGCTCGCTCCACAACGGGCGGCGTGTTGCCCATGCTGGAACACATTCTTGACGGCGACTCTGTCCAGAAGTTTCAGGAACTTGTTCGTCGCGTTCCCGTGCCGAAACACATTTATGAATTCGCCGTCGATCTGGTACGTCGGACTCGGCCGAAAGTTGACGAGTCGCCGGAATGGCTGAAGCCGCTGGTGTCCTGGGGAGCCGGGCCTCGTGCAGTGCAGTATCTGATTTTGGGAGCAAAATCTCGCGCTGCGTTGACTGGAAGTTACATGGTGCGGCTGGAAGACGTCATGGCCGTCGCTCAGCCGGTGCTTAACCATCGTGTCTTGACAACATTCAATGCGGAATCTGAAGGCATCAACAGCAGCGAAATCGTGTCACGTCTGGTGGATGATCTCAACAAAGAAACTTTGGGGGGATAGCACACAGCAGGATGCGAGTTTACTCTGCCAGATCTCTAACTGAACCAATACCTTTATGCGTGACTTTATTGACCCAGCAGTCATCTCCCGGCTTGCGGGACTCGCCATGGATGCCCGGCAGCCGATGATTGGCAGCGTCTCGGGCCGCCATCGCAGCCCAACCCGTGGATCCAGTCTGGAATTTTCTGAGTATCGCAAGTATGTCCCTGGCGACGACACACGACGTCTCGACTGGCGAGCCTGGGGACGCAGTGATCGCTTCTATATTAAAGAATACGAAGCCGACACCAACCTGCGTCTGACTCTGATCGTCGACGTCAGCGGTTCCATGAACTACGGCATCAACGGCAGCCAGGATCAAGGCAAAACAAAACTGGACTACGCACGCAGTATCGCCGGCACGCTGGCGTATCTGGCGGCCGCTCAGGGCGATGCCGTGGGACTGTACAGCGCGGGCGAAAAATTCCAGCGGGAGATCCCCCCCAAGCGCAGCCCGGCGCATTTGAAGTTCGTCCTGGACGAACTCGCACTGCTGAAAGGCGAAGGGGAAACAGGATTGCCGACAGCGCTGCATCAGGCAGCGGAGAAGATCGCTCAGCGAGCGTTAGTGGTCATCATTTCTGACCTGTTCATGGAACCGGAAGAACTTCGCAGCTGTTTCCAGCATCTGCGTTTCCGCAAACATGACGTCGCCGTGTTTCATCTGCTGGAACAGAGCGAAATCGATTTCGAATTCGATCGCCCGGTCAAATTCGTAGACCTCGAAGGCGCTGCTCCGCTGCTGGTGGATCCAACCACGATTGCCAAACAATATCGGCAGGCAGTGCAAACCTACCTGGCAGACCTCAAGAAAATCGTGCGAGACTCAGCGGTGGATTACCATCGCGTCAGCATCGAAGAACACTATGCGGAACCCCTGACGCGTTTCCTGCTGGCGAGGAAGCGATAGCCCATGAATTTTCTGCAACCTGCAATGCTGCTGGCGTTGCCGCTGATCGCCCTGCCGATTCTGATCCACTTGATCAACCAGAATCGCTACAAAACGATGCCGTGGGCGGCGACCATGTTCTTACTGAAGGCCAAACGCATGGCGCGCGGGATGGCCCGGCTGCGCTATATCCTGCTGATGCTGGCACGCATGCTGGCGGTGGCTGGATTGATCTTCGCTGTCAGTCGACCGATGTCCGGCGGCTGGCTGGGGCTGACCTCGTCGAACTCGCCTGAAGTGACCATCGTGGTGCTTGATCGTTCTGTCAGCATGGAAGAACAGAACCCGCAAACCAGCGAGTCGAAGCGTTCGACGGCACTCAAAAAACTGACGGAGATGCTGCAAAACACCGAAAGCAATACCAAGCTGGTGCTGTTCGACAGTGCTTACGCCAAACCGCTGGAAATCAGTTCGGTCGCGGAACTCGAAGCCCTGCCCGCAGCATCTGCCACCGCGACAACCACCGATCTCCCGGCGTTGATGCAGAATGTGGTGGAGTATATCGAGACCAACGAAACCGGTCGCACCGACGTCTGGATCTGCAGTGACCTGCGTCAGAACGACTGGAACCCGACCGCAGGTCGCTGGGAAACCGTCCGTCGTCAACTGTCGGTGCGCGAAGGGCTGCGACTGTTTCTGCTTACCTATCCCGATGTGGCCAAAGACAACATTGCGGTCAGCGTCAGCGGAGTCCACCGCCGTGAATCGCTGGGCGGCGCTGATCTGGTGATGGACATAATGTTGACTCGCTCAACACCCACAGAAACAGCGGAAAACGTGGAGCTCACCATCATTATCGATGGTGCTCGTTCGCGGCTGAATCTGGAACTTACCGGCGGCCAACTGGTACGCAAAGGGCACGCCATCCCGCTGGACAAAGAAGCTCGCGAAGGCTGGGGACGAGTGGAACTCCCGCGAGACTCTAACCTGTCCGACAATGTTTACCGGTTCGTCTACGCGGAACCCGCCGTTCGCAAAACGGTGATCGTTTCTGACGACGAAGATGCAGCAGAAATGTTCCGTGTCGCCGCCTCCACCGCAGCTGATCGCAGCCTGGTTTACGAAGCGGAAATTCTGCCCTCGGCGTCTGCGAACGCGATCCCCTGGGAAGACGCCGCAATGATTGTCTGGCAGGCACCAATCCCCGACGGTCTGCTGGCCAAACAGCTGGAAGACTTCGTCACTTCTGGCCGATCAGTCATGTTCTTTCCGCCGAAAACTCCTGGCGCCAACAATATCTTCAATGCTGCCTGGACAGAATGGCGCACGCCCGACGAAGGGGAGCAGTTTCCGTTCAAACCATGGCGAACGGATGCCGATCTGCTGGCGAATGCGCTTAGCGGAGCACCGTTGCCGGTTGGGCAGGTGCAGTGCTATCGCGCCTGCAACCTCGACGTCAAACTCGCCACATCGCTGTGGCAACTGGAAAACGGCATGCCGCTGTTGGCTCGCGCGGGGACCGACCGCGGTGCCGCGTATTTCTGCAGCACGTTGCCAACAACGGCAGAATCAAACCTCGTCAGTAACGGCATTACGTTCTACGTGATGACGCAACGCGCGCTGGCCCGCGGGGCTGGAGCCCTGGGAATCGCTCGTCAGGCTGAATCCGGAACCATTCCGGAAGCCATCACCAGCAAATGGACGGCACTCGATGATGTGTCGCAGCAAACCTATGTCTCACATCGCCCGATCTCAGCCGGGTTGTATCGAGCGACAGACAAGCTGTATGCGATGAATCGGCCGCTCAGTGAAGACAACGCGGCGGTGATTTCCGATGACACCCTCGACCAGGTACTGACGGGCCTGGAATTCACACGCATCAACGACAAAGTTGGAGGCGCAATGCAATTAGCCAGCGAAGTCTGGCGCACGTTTCTCATGCTGATGATCCTGGCACTGCTCGCGGAAGCGTTGCTGTGTGTGCCTGATCAGGTACCCAAAAAGAAATCCCTTGAGCCCGCAACATAGCAGCTCGCTGACCCCGTCGCCGTTCAATTTGTGAGCCGACGGCTCACTGGATACATTCCTCCCACATTCAGATCGCCTCATGACATTCTACTGGACCACTACGACTCTTATCGTTTCCACGATCGTGATGATCGTGGCTGCGATCTGTTGCTGGATCAGCTGGCGTCGCAGCGGCTTCACGCGTTCGATGGGACTACTGGAACTCTTCCGGTTTGTTCTGATCGGCATCGTCCTGATGACACTGAATCAGCCGGAGCTCACGCAGGAAGTCAAACCCGAAGAACGGCCCACACTGGTAATCCTGCACGACGTTTCCGACAGCATGCAGACCCGCGACGTGGTCGATGCCGAAGGCGACAGCAAACAGGCTGTCACACGCACCGAAGCCGTTCAGCCAGCAATCGACCCAGCCACCTGGGCCACAGTTTCCGAACGCATGGAAGTCATCTTCGAACCGTTCAATTCCACACTGACCAACAAAGCCAGGGGCACCGACCTAAATCAGGCACTGGCCTACGTCGCGGATAGTCACGTCAATCTGCGAGGCATCGTATTGCTCTCGGACGGTGACTGGAACACCGGAATTGCTCCCAGCGCCGTCGCAACCGACCTTCGTATGAGACGTATCCCGGTTTTTGCAGCAGGCGTCGGCAGCGAAGAACGGCTGCCGGACATCGAACTCATCAGCTCAGACGCACCAACGTTCGGCGTCACCGGCAAGACATTGCGAATACCGTTTCGCGTTGTCAGTTGGCTGCCTGGAGATCGCAGCATCACAGTTTCGCTGACCGGAACTAAAGGCGAAAGCATCGAAAAGATCGTCCGACTGCCCGGCATGGGTCAGGTCCAGGACACGATTGCCTGGAAGCCGGAGGCAACCGGTGAATATGATCTCACCATGCGGATTCCAGTCGATGCCGAAGAAACAATCCTGGACAACAACTCACTGAAAACGCCGATCACCATTCGCAACGAAGCTCTGAAAGTCCTGGTTGTTGAATCGTACCCACGCTGGGAGTATCGCTATCTGCGCAACGCATTGGAGCGTGACCCTGGCGTTGAAGTCAGCTGCCTGTTGTTTCACCCGGACTTTAAGGAAGTGGGCGGCGGCCGTGGCTACCTGGACGAGTTCCCCAACGAGCAGCAATTGTTCGATTACGATGTTGTCTTCCTGGGTGATGTCGGCGTGGAGGCCGATCAGTTGAATCTCGAAAACTGCACGCATCTGCGACAACTGGTGCGGAGCCATGCTGGCGGCCTGGTTTTCCTGCCAGGCTTCCGAGGCAAACAGTCTACGCTGCTGACAACGGAACTGGAGGAACTGTATCCGGTCATTCCCGATCAAAGCACACCGCGCGGCATCGGCTCACTGCGTCCTGCCCGCTTCGCACTCACAGAATCCGGTCGCCGCAGCCTGTTGACGCGTTTGGAACCGGAAGACAACGAAAACGAAAACGTGTGGAATTCACTGCCCGGTTTCCAGTGGTACGCTGCGGTCACGCGAGCCAAAATCGGCACTGAAATCCTGGCAGTGCATGGCAACGAATCCAGCCGCTTTGGTCGCATCCCGTTGATTGCAACGCGCACCGCCGGCACAGGCAAGGTGCTGTACATGGGAACAGACGGAGCATGGCGATGGCGCAAAGGTGTTGAAGACCTGTACCACTATCGATTCTGGGGACAGGTTGTTCGCTGGATGGCGTACCAGCGAAACATGTCGCAGGGAGAATCCATGAGACTGTTCTATTCGCCTGACCGACCGGAAGCTGGCAATGTGCTCACCCTAAATGCCAACGTGATGACTCGCAGCGGCGAACCACTGCGCGAAGGCACAGTCGTTGTGCAGACGATTGCACCATCCGGCCAGACGGATTCCATCCGCCTGGCACCTGCCGGCGATGATTCTTGGGGCTTGTTCACGGGAACCTTCACGCCGCAGGAAGGCGGCAGCCACCAGTTCGTCACGACGTGTTCTGAAACCGGTTCGCGCCTGGAAACAACGATCGCCGTGCAGGGCAATGAGAAAGAACAGATCGGGCAACCGGCGCGGTTTGACGTTCTGAAAGAAATTGCCGAAGTCACGCGGGGTGAGCTGACCACTTCTCACGATCTTGCCGGACTGGTCGACAGGATCGCCGCGTTGCCAGAGCCGGAGACGGTCATACAGCGTGTACGGCTGTGGAGCCACCCTGCGTGGGGCGGCGGCATCATTCTGTTGCTCGGCGTCTTCTGGACGGGCCGAAAAATCGCCGGTCTGGCGTAAGCAGACCTAACGAGACCAGGGATTCAGACGTTTAACCCGTAGCCGCAGGCGATGCTGTTCGGTTGGATTGACAGCCGTCATAAACAGCCTCGCCTGCGGCTGCGGGTTAAACAATTCGACCGTTGGTTGGAAAGTTGTTGCCTGCGTGGTTAATCTGTGGTTCCGCAACTACGGCTCCCTTCATTCAACAACGGAATCGCTACACCATGACGACACCCGCCTCACCAAACCGACGTCAATTCGTCACCGCTTCGACCGCTGCAACGGCCGCATTAGCCATTGCTCCCGCCCTTTCACACGGGGCTTACGCCGGTGGTAGTGACTTGCTGAAGTTGGGGCTGATTGGCTGCGGCGGACGCGGCACGGGAGCCGCTTCGCAGGCGCTGACTGCCGATTCCGGTGTTGAACTGTTTTCGATGGCGGACGCTTTTAGTGATCGCCTGGAAAGCTCGCGAGAACGCCTGCAGCGCAGCTTCAACAAAGACGGCGAACCATCGCGTGTGAACGTGGTCGACGATCAGTGTCACGTCGGCTTTGATGCTTACAAGGGTGTCATCGATGCGTGCGACATCGTGTGCCTGACGTCAACGCCTCACTTCCGCCCGCGACATTTGAAATACGCGGTCGAAGCGGGCAAGCATGTGTTCTGTGAAAAGCCTGTCGCCGTGGATGCCCCAGGCGTTCGTTCGGTCATGGATTCGTCAAAGAAAGCAGCCGCCAACAAGACGTCGCTGGTCAGCGGGTTGTGCTGGCGATACCACCATGGCAAGCGAGCCGTCTTTGATCAGATCAAGAACGGAATGATCGGCGACATTGTGTCGATGCAATGCAGTTACATGACAGGCGGCGTCTGGGACCCTCGCAAAACCCGCGTGCAGTGCGGCAGCGAAATGGAGTACCAAATCCGAAACTGGTACTACTACACCTGGCTATCCGGCGACTTCAATGTTGAACAACACATTCACAGCCTGGACAAAATGATGTGGGCCATGGGCGACGTTCCACCAGCCACGATCAGCGGTAGTGGCGGACGTCAGGTACGAACGGGACCTGAGTACGGCAACATTTACGACCATTTCAACGTCGTGTACGAATGGGAGAACGGCGTCAAGGCGTACACTCGCTGTCGCCACTGGAACGGTTGTGAAAACGACGTCAGCGATCACATTTATGGTACCAGGGGCCGAGTCGATGTCATGAAGCACAGGATCTACGATCTGGAAGGTACAGAGATCTGGAGGTTCGAAGGCGAAGAGGGCGACATGTATCAAATTGAGCATGACGAACTGTCGGCCAGCATCCGCGGTGGCGTTCCGTTGAACAATGGCGACTACATGTGCAAGAGCACCTTGATGGCGATCTCCGGCCGCATGTCTGCCTACACAGGCAAGAAGCTGACCTGGGACGAAGCACTGAATTCGCAGGAAGACCTGACGCCTCCGGGATACGAATGGGGCGAGGTCCCTACGCCGGAAGTCGCGATCCCTGGCAAGACAAAATTCATTTAGCGGCCACACAACGGCCTGTGCATCTGCCACATTCTCGCACGTCGCGAAACGTTCTTTCTCTACATCAGATTCGTCAGAAACGTGTAAAAACTGAAATTTCGTGCGTCACGTTGGGGCCTTATTGGTGTTTACACAAATCGACTACTGGAAAACGTGTCGCTATCAGGCGTAGAATCGCAACGGGGCGTTGCAGGCACGAGTACCTGCGACGCCGTTTTTGAGTTCTTTGGAACGAGTGCAGTCAGGCATTGTGTATGAATCAGACACTTCCTCGCGCGATGTTCTTGCTGTTGACTGCGTTTGTCGCGAACGCGCCATTCGCCTCAGCAGCCAACCCGGACCTTGTTGCCCGCCAGAAATGGTTGAACGCAGCCATTAAAAAAGTTTCCCCGGCACTTGTGTCTGTTCAGGACGGTATGGGAGCCGGCAGCGGCGTAGTCGTTTCTGCCGATGGTATTGTGTTAACCGCCTCACATGTTGTCGAAACGCGCGGTCGCAATTCTCCCCGTCTACAGGTCGTTTTTCCGGACGGCAGCACGTATCTCGCCGACCTGTTGGGTATGAGTCGTTCTGCTGATGCTGCGATGTTGAAGATCCGAGACAAGCCACGCAATGGCGCTGAGTTCCCTTACGCCAAACTGGGCGAATCAGACAACCTCGAACGCGGCGAATGGTGCTTCGCCCTCGGGCATCCCGGTGGATTCCAACCAGAACGTCCGGCGCCAGTTCGACTCGGGCGAGTGCTTTCTGTGGGCCATCGAACCATTGTTTCAGACTGCGCGATCGTGCTGGGAGATTCCGGTGGTCCGTTGTTCGATATGGAAGGTCGAGTCATTGGCATCCATAGTATGATCACGGAAGTGATCGTCGAAAATCGCCATGTGGCCATCGACGTTTTCCGCCGCGACGGCGACCGTATGGAAGCCGGCGAATCATGGGGTCGACTACAGGCTCGTGATGACGATCTGGTAGAATCAAATTTCTTTGGCGTTACGCTTCGGTGGAGAGACTTCACCCCCGAAGCGGCGCATGTAATTTCCGACAGTCCGGCGGATCGAGCGGGAATTCGTCCGGGAGACATTCTGCTACGGATCGCGAATCAAAAATTCGCGGATCCCCTGGGATTGAACAACCTCTTGTCTGAAGTCGCAGAAGATCAGGACATTTCCGTCCAGCTGCAGCGTGCCGCGAGTGAACGTGAAATCCGTCTAACAACGGGCAGCAAGCCCTCTCGTGAAGAACTCAAATCTCGCCGCGGCAAACAGGTGGTACTTGGCCGAGAGCATGCGAATGAACTCGAGCAGCAGCTGACTTCGTTTCGAAAACCGGGCAGCTTCGAAAAACGCAGCCGGGAAGAGATGGACCGCTTCGCTTCCGTCGCTGACGAGACCCAGGGAAGTGTGGTCACGTTCCGCCGCAAGCTCGGACGCAACATTGCGTTCGGAGCAGTGATGAGTGCTGACGGCTATGTCCTTACGAAGGCCAGTGAACTGGAGGATGAGATAGAGCCGGAATGTATTTTGTCAAATGGCAAGCGGCTGAAAGTTCGTGAGGTTGCTATCGACCGTGCGTTCGATCTCATGCTGGTGAAGGTCGATGCTCTCAACCTGAAGCCAGTCGACTGGGCATCACGTGAGGCAGCAGAACGTGGGACGATCGTACTCACGACGGATTCACGCGGAGCCCCGTTTTTGCCTGGGGTGATCAGTGTCGAAACCAGAGAATTAGAGTCTTCGAAACGTGGCTTCCTTGGCATTGTTCTGGGAAATGATGCGGTCAGCAGCTCTGGAGTGGTTGTGACGGAAGTGTTACCAGGTGGAGCCGCGGAGCGGGGAAAACTGAAGCCGGGCGATTCTGTCATGAGCGTCAACGGAACAGGCGTTTCTCGTCGTGAAGCACTGATCAATGAAATTCGCCGGCTGCCGCCGAATTCTTCCGTCACGTTGCGTTATGAACGAGACAATGTCATCCGATCCATAACAGTGGAATTGACGCCACAGTTTATTGTGCAGGATCACGAAGTCTTGCTGCCAGACCGGTACGGCCGAGACAATCTGGGAAAATTCGTCAGCGCTCATCATATTGGCTTCCCGGAAGTCCTGGAGCACGACACGGATCTGTTTCCCGATCAATGTGGTGGTCCGCTATTCAACATTGAAGGCAAAGCCGTCGGCCTGAACATCGCCCGTGCGGCCCGCATCACCAGCTACGCCATCCCGGCAGCCGCCGTAGAACGGGTTTATGGGCAACTCAGATCCCAGGACGCGGGCAAATGATCAGTCCCTGACTTCTATTCTCAGCAGCCTGAAGAGCTGAGAAGGAAGAACTCACCTTTGCGGACTCCGCAAACAGGTGAGTTACCCACAGTAACTTCTAACGTTTTCGAAATTCCGGAGACTTTTTACAGCAGAAACGTCAGAAGAAACGCAACTACTCAGTGTTGATTGGTATGGACCTGGGATGCGTTTTTTTGTTAAT
>CALFOL010000338.1 GCA_937919915.1 uncultured Planctomycetaceae bacterium | reverse complement strand
GGCGCGGGTCGATTCGGACAAGGCTGCCTGCTAGCGCGGCGGCTGGTCGAATCGGGGGCTCGTTTTGTGGAAGTCACCACCGAATATATTCCTTTCGTCCACTGGGACACTCACGAAAACGGACACACAACTGTCAAATCACTGAAGCAGGAAGTCGATCGCCCGATTGCTCAGCTGATTCTTGATCTGGAAGCGCGCGGCCTGCTGGATCGCACACTGGTGATCATCGCCAGCGAATTCAGTCGCGACATGATGATCGAAGGCGTCCCAGGTTCCAACGCCAAAGATCAGTCGCGGGCACGGACAGATAAGCTCGGTGAGATGAAGCACTACGGGCTGCACCGCCATTTCACCGGCGGCACCAGCGTGGCAATGTTTGGCGGCGGTGTGAAGAAAGGCTTCCTGTACGGCAAGACGGCCGATGAACGCCCTCTGCTGGCGGTCGAAAACCCTGTCTCCGTGGAAGATCTCCACGCCACGATTTTTACCGCGATGGGTATCAGCCCGACCCAGGCGTATAACGTCGAGCAACGACCGTTCTTTGCTACCAAAGACGGAACCGGAAAAGCTGTCACGGACATCTTTGCTTAACGCGGGAGGCCCGCAGCCCGGCAGCCCGTTCGAGCTACCGCTCGGAATTTGCAGACGATGCGCGCACCGTGCACGCATCATGTTGAGTAAGACTCTAAGCTAACGGCCCCCTAAGCTAAGGGCCACGCATCCGGCACCGCCCTTCCCTTTCCCGTTTTCAAATCTGCTCCCTTGTGCGGTGTGATGTCGCGTTGCGGCTGCTTACAATCCCGCCACCCGAAACGTTGACCTGAGAACCAGGTGACCGGGATAGAGACTAATCGAAATACACCGGGAGACGATAATGGGGTTGTTTGAAGGCAAAAAGGGGCTGATCCTGGGGGTTGCCAATGATCGTTCGATTGCCTGGGCGATTGCTCAGGAGATCATGAATCAAGGCGGCCTGTGCGGCTTCACCCACCTGCCCGATCGACCGGATGACGAGCGTAAAAAAAGTCACCGGCGCGTGTTCAAATGCATTGACGGCTGGGACAACGCCAGGTTTTTGGTTCCAATGAACGTCTCGTCCGACGACGACATCGCGGCAGTCATGACAACGGCGAAGGAAGAATTCGGCACGATCGATTTCGTGCTGCACTCAATGGCGTTCGCGTCTCTCGACGACTTGAAATGCCCGACCATTCAGTGCAGCCGCGAAGGCTTCAAGATGGCCATGGAGATCAGTGCGTACAGCCTGCTGGCTGTGGCGAATGCGGCTCAGGGAATCATGAATGATCCGTCATCGATTTTGGCGATGACGTACTTCGGCGGCGAAAAAATTGTCCCCGGCTACAACATGATGGGCATCTGCAAAGCGGCGTTGGAAGCCGCCGTGCGATATGCGGCGTACGACCTGGGCCTGAAAGGCATTCGTGTCAACGCGCTCAGTGCCGGGCCGCTTAAGACGCTGGCCGCTTCGGCAGTTGGATCAAAGGGAATGGAAGCGATGTATGAGCACATCGCTCCGCTGGGCCGAAACATTACGCATCAGGAAGTCGGCAGAACCGGAGCGTTCCTGTTGTCGGAGATGTCCAACGGAATGACGGCCGAAATCATGCATGTTGATGCGGGCTACAACAGCATGGGATCGCCGGGCCGAATGCTCGACCTGCTGCCGGACGCTTAGCAAATCCTGAGATCGGCGGCATAAAATTGGGCGCTGCTCCACATTCGGAGCAGCGCTTACGCACAATGAATCGCCACGGAGACTTTTTTGTCTGCTCCAATTTTAAACATCGTGCTTTATCAGCCGGAGATCCCTCAGAACACCGGCAATATCGGACGCACGTGCGTGGCGATTGGTGCCAAATTGTGGTTGATTCGTCCGCTGGGGTACAAGCTGGACGATCGCTATCTGAAGCGAGCGGGGATGGATTATTGGCAGCACCTGGACTGGGAAGCTGTCGACAGCTGGCACGAAGTGCAGCAGCGACTGCCTGAGGCCAATGTGTGGTATCTGACGAAAACAGCAACACGAATGGTGTGGGACGCAGAGTTCACTCGGGGCGACATTCTGTTGTTCGGCAGCGAATCCCGTGGATTGCCGTCGGCAATTCTGAACGAGCTGCCGCCGAATAAAATCAAGTTGCCAATGACGGATCTCGTTCGCAGCTTGAACCTGGCCAGCACGATGAACACAGTGGCCTACGAAGCCATTCGACAGTTCGGCGGACTGGAAACATAGTCGCAGGACCTGGAACGAACCTGTCTGTATAGTCCGGTCTGCCATCTCTGCCTCGCCGCGTTTTCCGGAGCCTCCGTTATGCGAACCTTCATCGCTGCAATTCTTATACTTTGCCTTAACATCGCCGTTCAAACCGCGACCGCTCAGGAAATCACGGAAGCGAACTACGACAAACTGGTGCCCGCTGGCAAAGAAGTCGATGCCATCTACGGCGACTTTGCCATCAACAATACAGGTGCCCGGGCTGTCATCGCCGCCGCGCGAGCCGATCGCAACGCCAACATGACCGTCAGGACGGTTGGTGGCTGCCTGATCGACTTCGCCGTCGGCGGGAGCGAAAGTGATCAACTGAGTGCCTTCTATCCGGGGCGACGCAAGTTTCCGTTTTCTGAAGCGACCACTGATGATCGCACAGTCACGGTCACGTCTCCCGGATCGGATGCTCGGCCCAGATGTGTCGTGAAGTATGAGTTCCCCACAGATCAGCCGGTGATTCATATCACCTCCACGTGGACCAACACCACCGCCAGCGACTGGACACTGACTCTGGAAGACGACATCCGTATCGACAGTGTGCACGAAGACATCGTGAAGTCGCCGAACGGGGTTCATGATCTCTACACCGTTGCAGACATCCATTGGCGACAGGCCTATGGCGTTCGCGCGGAAGGCTACAGAATTCAATCCAACAGCTCGTCCCGAGAACTCGCGCTGCGCTACGAAGCAATCGACGGAGTTACGAAGGCCATTAAGCCGGGCGAGTCATTCACGTTTACTCGACAGATGATCGTGGCAGAATTCCTACCGCACGTGAGGGCGATCGCTGATCAGGAGGCGGGCATTGATACCCCGGCTGTGAAAATACTGGTCAAAGATTCTCTGGGGGCTCCGATTGCTGACGCTCGAATCGCCATCAGCACGGACACCGATGATCGAGGCACAGTGGTGACGGAGGCCGACGGAACAGCCTGGCTGGGGCTTCCTCAAGGCGAATACACGATCAACGGAACGGTCGCCGGAATTCCATTGTTTCCGCGGGACGCATTGCGAATACAAATTGCCACAGGCCCGACTGAACTCGACTTCACCAGCAAATACGCTCCTGGAATCGTCAAGGCAACGATCACAGACGACGCGGGTCAATGGATTCCCGCGAAGGTGGAATTTGACGGCGTCGGCGACACGCCATCTCCCAACTGGGGGCCGAATTCGGGCGAACACTTCATTCAGAACCTGGCCTATACGGCGAACGGCACGTTCAAAAAGCCACTGGCGGCTGGCGAATACGACGTCACCGTCAGCCATGGTTCAGAACATGACGTCGTGTTCACGAAGCTGAAAGTCGAAGCTGGCAAGACAGCAAAGCTGGACGCAATACTGAAACATTCCGTGCAAACACCGGGCTGGATCAGTGCCGACTTTCACAGTCATAGCTCGCCATCGGGTGACAACACAGGCAGTCAGAAAGGCCGCGTGCTGAATCTGGCGGCTGAACACATCGAGTTCGCTCCATGCACGGAACACAACCGTGTCAGCACGTATGCACATCACATCACCGAACTGAAGCTGGAACCATTCCTGGCAACCGTCACCGGCATGGAACTCACCGGCAGTCCTCTGCCGCTGAATCATCAGAACGCCTTTCCAATGAGGCACACACCGCGAACGCAGGATGGCGGCGGGCCTCAGACGGACACCAGTCCCGAAAGTCAGATCGAACGCCTGATGTTGTGGGATGATCGCAGCGAAAAACTGATTCAGCAGGATCACCCTGATATCGGCTGGTTGTTCTACGACAGGAACGGCGATGGTGTGCCTGATGAAGGCTACTCACGGTCATTCCCATTGATCGACGTGATGGAAATTCACCCCATCGACAGCGTCCTGAAAATCACTCAGTTCGATACGCAAAATAACAAACCGTACAACAACCAACGCATACTGAACTGGCTGCAGCTATTAAACCAGGGATTCAGAATTTACGGCGTCGTGAACACAGACGCACACTATAACTGGCACGGAAGTGGATGGCTGCGAAACTGGATTCAGTCGTCGACCGACGATCCGTCAAAGATAGACGCCATGGAAATGGTGCACGCATCAGAACAGGGACGACTGATCATGTCGAACGGCCCTTACATCGAAGCCACATTCACCGGGGACAAAAATCAACACGCCGTGAGCGGTCAGGAACTGAACGCGGCTTCCGGAAATATCAAAGTGCATGTGAAAGTGCAATGCCCGAACTGGTTCGACGTCGACACTGTGTGCCTGCTGATCAACGGCAAGACGCCGGAGGAATTCCGGTTCACTCGCAGCGACCATCCAACCATGTTTTCGAACGACACGGTGAAGTTTGATCAGCAGCTTGATGTCACGCTGACAGAAGACAGTCACATCGTCGTGGTCACGGGACATCGCACAGAAATTCTGGGAGACGTCGCGGGACCAATGGGGTCTCAACACCCTGCCGCATTGACAAATCCGGTCTTTGTGGATGTCGATGGAAAAGGGTTTTCGCCCAGCAAGGACACACTCGGTTATCCGCTGCCGGTAAAATTCAAGGCTCCCGAGTAGGGAAATAGCGAAGAATCGCCGATGATTCCGCATTCCGTCCCAACAGGCAACAGGTTGTAGCCGCGGACTTTAGGTTCGCTGGTCCATTGAGTCCCGAACGGACGGCAGGAGAACGTGCGAATCAAGGCTTCTGTCGTCCCGTGGGGACTGAATCGCACTCCCAGAAAAAACAGTCATCGTGCATTAACCCAGCCTTTTATCTATTCAAATCCCGTTACAGCGTATTACGCTGACTTGTGGCCGCGGGGCACGTGTTTCTTCGATCGAAGACAGCCTGCTCCCGCGAGCGAGTACCGTTCACAACACTAGGTAGACTGCTCCAGGGTGGACAGTCGCGTGGCAAATGCCGTATTCGCGCATCGATCTGATTACCTGTCGGGTAAAGCTGAAAAAACGACGTGTGATTGCCTTCGGAATCGGGTTCGCAGCATTACAATCCGCAGCTTGCATTGGCCGGGCGTTGGTGGACCCAACGTCCGGTTTCTTTTTGAAGTGTTTCAATTTTGAACGGCGACTGCGGAACGCTCAGTCGCATTGATGTGAGATAAAACTGTGCCGGCGACATCTGTGATCGGGCTCCAGTGGGGCGACGAAGCTAAGGGAAAAATCGTCGATCTGCTGACGGAAAAGCACGAAATTGTTGTGCGTTACCAAGGTGGCAATAACGCTGGCCACACCGTCAAATTCGACGGCAAGACCTACAAACTCAGCCTGCTGCCAACCGGCCTGCTTCACAGCCATGTGAAGTCCGTGATCGCTCCGGGTGTTGTGGTTAACCCGCACGCTCTGCTCAAAGAGCTCGACAACCTGATTGCCGGTGGCGAAGACTGTCTCAGCCGACTAATGGTCAGCGATCGCGCTCACGTGATTTGCCCGTGGCACCTGCTGGAAGAAGCCGCCTTCGAAGCCGCTCGCGGTGGCAACGCCATCGGCACAACAATGCGCGGCATCGGGACCTGCTATCGTGAAAAGATGGGCCGCACGCATGCGATTCGTATCGGCGATCTGATCTTGAAAGACGCGTTCGCTGCCAAGGTCCGCGAAATTGTTCCGTTCAAACAGAAGGTCCTGAATGCGTTGAATCCTGACGGCGAACAGATGAACGCCGATCAGATCATCGAAGAGTACTCGGCCTGTGCCGAGCGTATTCGGCCCATGGTTGCCGACACCACGGCCTTCCTGCTGAATGCACTTGATGCAGACAAGAACATTCTGTTCGAAGGTGCTCAGGGCTGCCTGCTGGATGTCGATCACGGCACGTTCCCGTACGTCACATCGTCCAACAGTTCGGGTTGTGGCATTCACAGTGGCAGCGGTGTTCCAGGCCGGTTCATCAAGAACATGATCGGCGTTGCCAAGGCATACACAACGCGTGTCGGCGGTGGTCCGTTCCCAACAGAACTGGACAACGAAATCGGTGAAAGGATCCGTATCGCCGGTAACGAATTCGGCACCGTCACCGGTCGCCCGCGTCGCTGCGGCTGGCTGGATACCGTTGCCACGCGTTACAGCGCCCGAATCAGTGGCGTCGACAGCATTGTGATTGCTCTGCTGGACGTACTGACCGGTTTCGACGAACTGCAGATCTGTGAAGCCTACGACATCAACGGCACAATCACGCGAGACATGCCGTCGCGCTGCGAAGATCTCGCCATCGCCAGGCCGGTGCTGCGAAAGATCGCGGGCTGGTCAGAAGACATCACAGGCGTGAAAAACTTTTCCGACCTGCCGAGGACTGCTCAGGAATACGTCAAAGTCGCCGGTGAACTCATCGGCCGCAAAGTGTCGATCGTGTCTGTCGGCCCCGACCGGAAACAAACCATTCACGTCGATGCGTAGTTGTTTAACCCGTAGCCGCAGGCCTGCGGCTACGGGTTAAACGAAGAATCCCGGAGACATCGGGGGCCCGCACCCTCGAACGACTTACGACCTCCCGCTATAGTCCGAGTTGAGCTTCTCTTAAACCATTCAGATCATCACCGTCAGCGACGGACACACGATATGAAAATCCACGAATACCAGGCCAAGACACTTCTAAGAGCCGCTGGCGTACCAGTGCCTGAAGGCATCGTTTGCAAATCCGCAGACGAAGTCGCAGCCGCGTTCGAAACTCTCGGCGGCGATCTGGCTGTCGTGAAGTCTCAGATCCATGCGGGTGGTCGAGGCAAAGGTCGCTTTAAAGAACATCCGGATCAAGCTGGGGTTGTCCTCGTTCGCTCGGCCGCAGAGGCCAAACAGAACGCCGAACGAATGCTCGGCAGCACGCTGGTCACCATTCAGACGGGCGCCGAAGGCAAGCAGGTCAACACTCTGTTTGTCGAACAGGGACTGAAGATTGCCCGCGAACTATATCTCGGCATCGTGGTCGACCGCGAAGTCGGCGGCCCGGTTCTGATTATGTCGTCAGAAGGCGGCATGGAGATCGAAGAAGTCGCTCACAATCACCCCGAAAAGATTCTGACCGAACCGTTCGACCTAAGTGCCGGCCTGTTTCCGTATCAGGCTCGCAAACTGGCCTACGCTCTCGGATTCGACGCAACGGCTGTTCGCAGTGCAGAGAAGTTCCTGCCGAAGCTGTGCAAATTCTTTGTCGACAACGACTGCAGCATGACGGAAATCAATCCACTGGTACTGACAGAAGACAGCCAGCTGCTGGCACTGGACGCAAAAGTCAGCTTCGACGAAAACGCATTGTTCCGTCACAAGAATCTGGTGGAACTCCGAGACCTGTCGGAAGAAGACCCATCCGAAGTCCGAGCTGCCGCTGCCGGCTTAAGCTACGTGAATCTGGATGGCACAATCGGCTGTCTGGTAAACGGTGCGGGTCTGGCTATGAGCACCATGGACATCATCAAACTGCACGGCGCAGAACCGGCCAACTTTTTGGACGTTGGGGGTGGAGCGAACGTTGAGCAGGTGTCTGAGGCGTTCCGGATTATTTTGTCCGACGACAACGTCAAGGCCGTCCTGGTAAACATCTTCGGCGGCATCATGCGGTGCGACGTGATCGTCGAAGCATTGCTGGAAGCGTACGAAAAAGTGGGTATCACAGTGCCACTCGTCGTGCGACTGGAAGGCACCAACGTCGAGAAAGCTCGCAAGATGCTGGACGACTGCGACCGTGACATCATCACGGCCACTGACCTGACGGATGCGGCTCAAAAAGTCGTCGCCTCGCTGTCCGCGTAACAGGAATTTCGATCGCTGCGGATCTCCGGAAACGAAGCTGCAGCGTTCCATCAATTCGATTTCAAATCTCAAATCTCAAATCTGAAATCTCACAGACATGAGCATTCTTGTCAACAAAGACACCAAAGTAATCTGCCAGGGTATTACCGGAAAGTCCGGCCTGTTCCACAGCCAGAAGTGCCGCGAGTACGCTCAGGAATGCCAACCGGGCGTGGACGTCTTCGTGGGTGGAGTCACACCGGGTAAAGGTGACACAGAAGTCGATGGCTTCCCGGTATTCAATTCCGTCGGTGACGCGATGGCAAAGACTGGCGCCAACACATCGATGGTCTTTGTGCCACCGCCCTTCTGTGCTGATGCGATTCTGGAAGCTGTTGACGCCGGAATCGAACTGATTATCGCCATCACGGAAGGCATTCCTGTGATGGACATGATCAAAGTTCGCAATGCCATGCGAGGCTCAAAGAGTCGACTGGTCGGCCCCAACTGTCCGGGCGTGATCACACCGGGCGTTGCCAAGATCGGCATCATGCCGGGCTACATTCACACACCGGGAACGATCGGTATCATTAGCAAGAGCGGCACGCTGACCTACGAAGCGGCGTGGCAACTTGGCCGCGTTGGTCTGGGCCAAAGCACAGCAGTCGGCATCGGTGGCGATCCAATTGCGGGCACTGACTACATTGACCTGCTGGAAATGTTCCAGAACGATCCGGGCACCGAAGGTATTCTGGTGATCGGTGAAATCGGCGGCAGTGCCGAACTGGAAGCTGCGGATTACATCAAGTCAAACGTCACCAAGCCAGTGGCTGGCTTCATCGCCGGGCAGACAGCTCCTCCAGGAAAACGCATGGGCCACGCCGGTGCCATCATCTCGGGCGGTGGCGGAACAGCAGCAGAAAAGATGGCCGGCCTGCGAGCCGTCGGCGTTGTCGTCTCTGACAGCCCTGCCGGTATGGGCGACGCCATGAAGGAAGCCCTGGGCAAGTAGCCCAATGACTCGTAGAGCAAGCGACTCGCTTGCTCACTCAATCGCAGATTCCTCTGCCTTGAATCGCAACGGCTGACTGTCTCAGCGTCAAACTTACAGGCCCAAAGCGCCGCCTCCACAGTCACTCGCACCACAAACGGATGCCAGCTAAATCAGAAGACGTCTCCCCCGGTATTCGTGAACGCACGGTGATCTTTCCCGGCGGCCGAATAGAAGAAGTCCCGGACGATTGGGAATTGTTGCCCCCCGGCGACGCTGGCCTGACTCGGCGCGTCAAAGCCGCTGGCCTGTCGTGGACAGTCAAAGAACAAAAGGGACGCCGCACTTTCTCGCAGGGCGTCTACGCATCAGCAGCCACCATCGCGAAGATCAAAGCTGACCTGGACGCAGAACGCTCCACAGAAAGCTACGCCAAACGCAAAGTTGCCGACGCAAATCGCAGGGAAAAGAAGCAGGACGAATACGTCGATACGTTTCGAGACGCCGTGTTGCACTTCCTGAAGTTCGATCCCCGCTACCACGACCTCGCCGACAGACTGGCAACCGAGGTGACCAAACATGCCACACCCGTCGGCAGCGGAACAGTCGCCCGAACCGAACGCATCCCCGTCGAACAGCGAGCGGAATCGGCCGTCATCGCGTGGATGCGTCACCAAACCACAGCCTACGACAACATGCAAATCCCGCGGATCAAAGGCAAACGCCGTGAAGTCCGCCGTATGCTGGCGACGAAGTCTCGGGAGATGCTGCGTGTGTATCGGGACGGCAAGGATGCTGCGGTGAACTGCCCGCTACAACAGGCACTCACGACGAAGTAGTCGCATCAGTTCGTTTAACCCGACGCCAGCGGCGAGGCTTTCCAGTGCTGCCTCGCCGCTGGCGTCGGGTTAAACAACTGTGGCTCGTGAGCAGCTACGGCAATAATGACTCCATGACCTGAGGCCACTTCTCAACCTGCTGATCCGTCAGCAATTCGCGAAGTTTCTCATCGGTCAACTCGGACAGAAAATGTGCCGGCGGGTAGCAAAACATCCGCCGTGACTCACAGCGAAAGCTCCGCAGTTCTTTTCCGATGCCGGATTCAATCAATTCACGAATGGCCGCCCGCTGTTTCAGTTTCCCATCGAGCTGATAGATGCAGTTATCGATCACTACGCGGAGTTTAAACTCCGCACGATCACGCTGTTCCTGCATCTCATCCGGGGCGATCACTTCGTTCATCGCATTGATCCAGATCGGCTGCTCAAGCGCAAGACTCTTCTTCCACTCTCCAACAAACACCAGCTCGCCGCTGCGGTGGTAGTACCCTGAAAAGTCGGCTGCCCACACTGGAAGATCAATCCCCTCAACGTGCTGCGCTTTCTGATGCTGCCTGGCCGCCCCTTTGGCAGCAACCCGCAATCGATCGGCCTGAGCGCCGCTGAGCTTATGCGCTGCAACCAGGTGCAGAATCTTCTTCTCGAAAACTTTCTCCAGGTCGAGCTGAATCTTGTCCGCCTGAACCTGCTCCCGCAGCTGTTTGAACTCTGCCTGCAGGATCCTGAATTTCTCAATCCTTGCCTGCCTCTGCTCAGCAGCAGTCTGAGCGACCGCTATCCCGCAGCTGGCAAAGCAAATCACCGCCACCAGACTCGTACGCAATTTGATGAAAAAAGATGCTGCCATCGTCTTACTGCTTCTGAAGCAAAGTAAGACAACATTATGCGTGATTTGTGTACTCACGTCACACAAAACAACCCGCAGCGTCAGCGAGGAAACCGCGGTCACTCTTCGTTAATGCTACGGGTTGTTGGAAAGCCAGGGGGCCAGTCGCCTACAACTCGTCACGCGCACAGGTCCAACTACCCAATGCCAGATCGTAGCTGCAGATTTCAGTATCCTTGAAGTAGATTCCGATTTCGCGATTGGCGGATTCGACACTGTCGCTTCCGTGAATCATGTTCATTTGTCGACTGGTGCCATAGTCGCCGCGGATCGTTCCCGGAGCTGCTTCGCGACCGTTGGTTGATCCAATCAAAGTTCGCATGACGGAAACTGCTTCCGGCCCTTCCACAATCATGGCGACAACTGGAGCCGAAACGATGAAACCTTCCAGATCCGGGTAGAACGTCTTTTCGACGTGTTCCGCATAGTGCTGCTTGCTGAGTTCCGGCGTGACTTGCAGCATCTTCATTGCGATCAGATTGAGCCCCTTATTCTCAATGCGTGACACAATCGTACCGATCAGCTTACGCTGAACACCATCAGGTTTAACGAGAATAAGAGTGCGTTCTGAAGCCATGAGGAATGGTCTCGATGTAAGTGTGGTTAAGGAAATCAGATTCAGAAAAGCGGAGGGCGGAAAGCCGAAAACGGAAGTAACACAATTCCGTTTTCGGCTTTGCACCTCCGCTTTTGGCTACGCCATCATGTCCACGAATTCGCGGAACAAATAGTGGCTGTCATGCGGGCCAGCGGCTGCTTCGGGATGATACTGCACTCCAAAGGCCGGATGTATTTTGTGGCGAATGCCTTCGACCGTGTTGTCGTTCAGACTGATATGAGTCACCTCAACATCGTCAGGCAGCGTGTCGGCATCGAGAGCGAAACCGTGGTTTTGTGAAGTCACCTCCACTTTCCCGGTCGCTTTATTCAGAACAGGCTGATTAGCCCCACGATGACCAAAACGCAGTTTGTAAGTCTTGCCACCGCAGGCGAGTCCGAGAAGTTGCAGCCCCAGACAAATCCCAAAGATCGGCTTCTTCCCTAACAATTCCCGAATGGTGTTGATTGCATATTCCAGCGGTTCAGGATCGCCAGGTCCGTTAGACAGAAACACGCCGTCAGGATTCATTGCCAGAATCTCTTCTGCAGTTGACTTGCCCGAAACAACCGTGACTCGACAGCCGGTATCTCGCAGATAACGTGGAATATTCCACTTCATCCCGTAGTCGATCGCGACCACATGCAGACCGTTGTCCGCGCCGGATTCTGCCCCGAATTCAACGGGTCGACCAAGCGCCCCGAGAGGCGAATCCCATGCCGATGTTGCCGTTGGCATCACGCCACTGACCAGATCCGCCCCAACCAGGCTCGGAACGTCCCTGGCTTTTTGCACCAGCGATGTGTCGTCCATGTCCGTGGTGGAAATAATGCCTGGCATCGCACCATGCGTGCGAATCTGCCGCACCAAAGCGCGGGTGTCGATTCCCTGCAGGCCGATGATGTTGTTGCGTTTCAGATAGCTGTCCAGAGACTCTGTCGAACGATAATTGCTGGGCTCTTCACACAGTTCCTTAATGATGAAACCACGTAGAAACAGACTGCTGCTTTCAACGTCTTCTTCGTTGACGCCATAGTTTCCGATCAGCGGATACGTCATGGTGACGATTTGACCGTTATAGGACGGATCGGTCAGGATCTCCTGATAACCAGTCATGCTGGTGTTGAAGACGACTTCGCCGTGGATCTCGCCCTCAGCACCAAAACTACGTCCCACGAACACAGAGCCATTTGCCAAAGCCAGTTTTGCCGGTCGACCTGTCATTTTTGCTGTTCTCGTTAAGTATCTGCGCGCAGAAGCTCCACAGTTGAGTGTCGCGGATTTCGAGGTTTTTACCATGGCAAGGGCGTCGGAAAAAGCAGTTCCGCAACGTACGCCGCAGTTTCGCAGAATTAAGCAAGCCCCGCGCCGGACGATGGCCTTCTGACCTCGCCCAGGCATTGACCGAAGGTCTCAATCGGCCGTCCCGGGAAGCCTGAGAAAGGAAGCCCCTCGCACAGCGCGTCGGCTGGAGACGTACGCCTGCAATGTCAGATGACGTCAAATGCGGCCGTCACACACGAGCAGGAACTACAATTCTCTCCAAAACAGCGTTACTCTTCTCAACATGACATTCGCAAATTTGACACAAAAACGCATCGTCGTCACCGGCTCGTCCAGCGGGATCGGCCGCGCGATCGGGCTGGAATGTGCTCGGGCGGGGGCGGACGTGGTGATTAGCTATCGCGGCTCAAAAGATCGAGCCTCCGCTGTCGCCAAAGAAGTCCATGAACTCGGGCAAACGGCAACCGTAATCCAGGTCGACATCGCCAACTCGGAGTCTCGCGCAGCCTTCGCACAGCAGTGTTTCGAAACGGGCACCGTGGACGCCATCGTGAACAACGCCGGAGCGGACCTGCTGACGGGAGCCCTGAAAAATGCGGACTTCACCACCAAGTTACGGACACTGCTGGATGTCGACGTCACCGGCACCATCGAATTGTCTCGCACCTTCGGAGAACATTTCCAGATTCAGGGCCGCGGCAGCATCATCACGATCGGCTGGGACCAGTCCGACCGCGGCATGGAAGGCAACAGCGGCGAATTGTTCGCCGCTGCCAAAAACGCAGTGATGGGCTTCACGCGTTCACTGTCCGTCAGCCTGGCCCCCGCAGTGCGAGTCAACTGCATCGCACCAGGCTGGATCAAAACCGCCTGGGGTGAAGAAACAAGCGACTACTGGCAACGGCGAGTAATGGACGAAACACCGCTCAAACGCTGGGGCCTGCCGGAAGACATCGCCAACATGGCCAGATTTCTGCTGAGTGAAGAAGCAAGCTACATCACCGGCCAGGTGATCAACGTCAACGGTGGAGCGGTGCGATAGCCCGCGCTGGACACGGTCATCGCGCTGGGCGCTGGTCTCCTGACCTCGCCCACTGCACGTGAGCCTGTCTGCTCGACAGCGTTAGTGACCACCGTTCCTGGGCGTATCCAGCTTACTCAGGAGTTCTAACAGGTGCATGATCTGGCTGTGGACGGCGGCTGTTTGTCGTATCACAAGGTTTTGACCGACTCGCCGAATCGCTCCACCTTCGCCATCAGTGGAAGACCAATGACGCGCCGTCATTTCAATGATCAGAGATTCCAGGTTGGAATTTGCAACTGGCGTCTGCTTCGATGTACCGGCCGCAAGACCCGAGGAGTCGAATGATCGGGGTCTGGAATTTTGTGGACTCGAAACCTGATCGGCAGAAATTCGCAAGTCTGCGAGCTCACCAACCTTGTAGACACGAGTTTCGTAGCCGGAATCCATGTCCAGCATATTTAGCAGTGCTACGACGTTCTGCTGAACGGACGGAGTTTGCCGAACGAAAAGCACATGACCGACAAGCTGAATCGATCCGCCTTCTCCATCTCTGGAGAACCACTTCGCTGGTGGCGTCGTCATTTCGATGATTAAGGATCTCAGATCTGAATTCGAAACGGTTTCCTCTTGGTCGGCCTTTGCGGCGGGAGCCGTCTTTCCCGTCGAGCTCTGGGACGGTACGGAAAAATACCCAACACCGCCGCCTTTGACTGGAGCTTCGTCCACAACGTTCGGAATTCGGGGGCGAGAAACCTGACCTGTACGAAACTTCAGATCCGCCAACTCGCCAACGTTGTAAACGCGTGTGCAGTAATTCGACTCACTCTCGGCCTTGCCAACTGTCGTGACCTTCATCACCTGGTTCTCGATCATGTAGGTCAGTTCCGGATCTGTCGTCTGATCAAAGATCAGCTTCAGCGCATGGCGTAGCTTGATGCCTTCGAAGTTAATATTATTAACAGCCACGTCTTTCAGACTTGTGATTCCCTCCAGCTCGAGCTCGGCAACATCGGGATAGAACGTCATCCGAAAATCGCCACCGTCGGGACCAGCACCAGCGCCGAATTTTGTCGTGTAGTACGCGGAAAGGGTGTCGAGAATCTCCGACAGCGGATTTTCCCCAGGAAAGTCGAGAGGAGGAACTGGCTTCGACAACATCTCATTCAGCCACCGGTTCTCAGGAGTCGCATTGAACGCGAGGTTTTCGAACCTCGGACTTCGCTGTTAAACTTTCCCCGCAATAACGACACCGGTTTCAGCGCCAGCGGCATTCTGCACAGCGCTTGCTGCCGCGGACGCCGCGTTGGTGTCGTTCCCATCCTGGGGGCCATAGGCGTTTGCACTCGCTAACGCGACAACGGCACACAGAGCAACGGGCACCAACAGTTTCGATTTCAACATAACAGTCTCCGATAAGTGGCGGGATTCGGATAGGCCTGAGTCCCCGCATCACAAAACATCCAACAGCCGGGACTCCGCGCGAGATGGGTGAACGCAAGTCGTACCAGACTACACATTCCTGCACGAAATTTCCAAAATCGGTCCAAAACCCGCCCCAAGCCTGCTACCGCAGCAGCTGATCTGCCACGTAAAGTTCAAAGCTGTCACCAGCTGGCCGGACACGAAACAACGTCTTCAGAATCTGCTGCGCGGGACGCCCGCGATACTCCAGCTCCAGCCGTGCCATCATCTGCTGCGTTGCGGCATCGTAAAAATGTTTCACAGAACCATGCGAGGCGCCGGCAACGCCCGATCGAATGAAAGGATCGAGATGGGAAAGGTCGGTTGTGCCTGGCAAAGAGCCGTTGAGGGTTTGAGCACCCAATTGAATGGTGGCTTCCAGCACGGCGGGAGCAGCCGCGGCAGAAGGGCCGGAACATAGTCCAACCGCGACGGCCATGGCACTGATCGCAACACCGCGGCGGGCAAGTCGAACTCGCAGAATGTTACGAGCCTGGCGAATACGGCCATCGATCGTGCCCTTGCTGACGTTCAACTGGTCTGCGATTTGCTGACTGCCCAGCCCGGCAAAGTAGGTCATGACCAGGACGGCACGATACTTCTCCGGCAGCGCGTTGAGTTCTTCATCCAGCACAAGACAATCCTGAGCCGACGCGATTTGATCGAGCGGATCGGGTTCCGATTCCTGAGCATGATCTGTGAGTAATTCCACGGGATGTTTCCTGCGCTGTCTTATCATTCGCAAGCTGGTTCGCCAGACGACGGTGTACAACCAGCTGCTGAGTGCCACAGCATGCCGAACATGACCGGGCCGGCGAGCCAACACGATAAACGTTGCCTGAAAAGCGTCATCAACATCCGGGCCGTTGCCGATGACGCGACGACAGACTCCCATTACCAGTCCCTGGTAACGCCGCACGATTTCGGCGAACGCACATTCGTCAGCATCCTGCACGAACCGCCGCAGCAAGTCGCGGTCGTTCAGAGCAGAGGCAAGTGTGATCGGTGTTTCCAAGGGGCGTTCATCCATAGGCACCTGTGAGTGTACCGATGCCGGACTCTGCTGCGCCGTTTTTTGAAGAAAATACGGTGGGACACGAATTCCGCCGCAGAAGCAGATTTCTGCAGCGACAGATTCAGCATGGTCTCGGTAGAATGATGTCGAAGATCCGCGATACACTGTCGCCGGAGTTATCAGCTATGCCGTTCAAATTCAGTCGCTTACGATGCACCTTCTTTGTGTGCGATCTTCTGAGCGGCGTGGCCATGCTAGCGGCACTGGTGGAATCGGTGGTGTTTTTCTTCAACGTAGCCAAGCCATCCAACAATCATGTGCTGAGACTGGCCGGTGCGTTGGGGACGATCATTGTCCCGTTCCTCACCAAGGGAGTCGCCCTGGAGATATTGCTTGGCGTGGCAGCTGCTATTGGCATTGTCAAAAAATCCGCCGTGGCGCGACTCAAAAGACACACTCGCCAGGGTCCGAAAGTCGCACCGCGGACCAGGCGCATCGGGAATTGGGTGGGAGGACTCGCTGTGTTGAACTTCGGCCTCCACTGGGGGCTTGTGATGTACGCCACGACCTTCCCGGAAGTTGAGGCGAGGGTCGCGGGCGGTTACTTCTGGTCTGATCACGGCCGGATTCACGAGGTGCCGAAACTGTTGTACAACATCGGAATGGTGCAGGGGCCGATCATGATTCTGACGTGGGCTTTGGCCATGGTATTTTTCGGCGGCATCGCGTTGAAGAACTGGCACCGGAAGCGAACTGCGCCAGCAGGCGAGCCCAGCACGTAAGTGCCGGGGTTTCGGCCTGCCCACTGTTGCAGGCCGATCACTAAACTCGGAGAACAAAGCGAGGACTTACGTCCCCGACTCGCCTGGTCTTTATCAACGTGACTTACCCAACTTTTCCCCGAGTTGTCGGATCACGCCCAGCAGAAAACGATTCAGGTTGATGGCGGACTCGTCAACCTTCTGCTCCCAGGCGACGAGCTCCGGATCGGGTTTGAATCGCTGGCTCAGCTTGCTAAGCACGCTCAACTTCTTCGGCGCAGCAGGCTCAAATACGTAGCCCGCTATTTTTTCGGACAGTTCTTCGCCGCAGTCTCCGACGACACTGCGTACCGACATAAACCGTGCGGCGGGTTTGTCGGCATCTTCGCCCTGGCACCCCTGCGCCACCGCCAGACTGGTTGTATCCACCACACAACCAGACGTTGACTCAGTCAGTGAGCTGCGGTCGCTATGCAGTCGTGGGTGCTGGTCCGCAACCACATGCTTCCGCACAAAGACGCGTTTCGATTCGGGGATCGAACACTTCACAACCAAACTGTTGCCGTATGCATCACAGATTTCGTTGGCCAGACACACGTCGCCGGATTTAATGTCAGCCGTCAGTGATGAACTGAATCCGACAGACAACACCCATGCCGGGTGATGTTCCTGAATCAACGTCTGCGTGACTGCACGATGTTTGGCGAAACCGCAACCGGCTTCGACAATCGCGATCCGAATGGTTTCGTCCAGAAACCCGCCACGGAAGACAGAACCGCTGTCGGTGTACTTGCGACCACGATCCAGCTTCGCCAACAGCGGTTTGATCTCCGCATATTGTGTGCATACGATCCCAATGTCGGCCGAACGTCGGTCAAAGGATGGGGCTTCCGCTTGAGATGGATCGCTCGACATGACACTTACCAAAAGTACACGTCACTCTCCGAGTGACGAACTTTGCGGGTAGGCACCACCCGCCAAATTTCTGCCGTTTCCGTGATCTACAGCGAATTTCGCAGCACACTCATAGGGTCTATTATCTCGGCGAAGGCAACCGATGAAACAAAGGTGCCTCCCCGTGAAGTTCGTCACCGGGACAGTGACGACGACTTTGCTTACGCCTTCGCTTCGAAGTCTTTCATGAACTGAATCAACGCATCCACACCTTCCGATGGAAACGCATTGTAGATGCTGGCTCGCATGCCGCCGACGCTGCGATGCCCCTTCAATCCACTAAAGCCTTCTGCTTCCGCTTGTTTGATGAACGCGGCGTCTTTGTCGGCATCGCCTGTGACAAATGTCACATTCATCAATGACCGGCTGTCTTCTTTTGCGGTCGCACTGAACAGGCTGCTGCCGGCAAGGAAATCGTACAGCTTGCCCGCTTTTGCCTGATTACGCGTCTCCATGGCCGCGAGTCCACCATTGGCTTTAATCCAGCGGAAGACCAGCATCATCAGATAGATGCCGAACGTCGGCGGCGTGTTGTACATCGAATCACTGGCCGCGTGAATTCGATACTGCAGCATCTCCGGCTGATCGCTGTTCCCTGTTTCAACAAGGTCGTCACGAACGATCACCAGCGTGACGCCGCTGGGGCCGAGATTTTTCTGAGCACCTGCGTAAATCAGACCGTACTCTGGAACGTCAATGGGACGACTGAAGATGTCGCTGCTGGAGTCGCAAACCAGGAACGCGTCCTTGTTGAAACCAGCGGGCGGCGATGCGAACTGAGTGCCGTAGATCGTGTTATTGGATGCGAAGTGAACATACTTCGCGTTGTCGCTGTAGTTCGCTTCCGTGGGAATATAATTGAAGTTCGCATCTTCGCTGCTGCTGGCAATATTGATGTTACCGAACGGCTTTGCAGCTTTCGCCGCTTTCTTTGCCCACTCTCCCGTAACCAGATAGTCAGCAGTATCGCCAGGCTTCAGGAAGTTCATCGGAATCATAAAGAACTGGCTGGACGCCCCGCCCTGCAGGAACAACACCTTGTAGTTATCCGGAATGCCAGCGAGTTCTCGACACAAGACTTCGGCCTCTTCAGCGACCGCGACAAATGGCTTGCCACGATGTGAGTGTTCACAGATGCCGACACCGGTGTCGCCAAGCGACAGCAGGTTCTCGCGAGCTTCTTCAAGCACGCTTTCAGGCAAAACAGCTGGTCCAGCAGAAAAATTCCAGATGCGATTGGTCATCGCGATTGTCTCTCATGGTTTGGGGCTGAACGGATCAACATTCACCCGGCGTCGTTCAAATTGTTGACCACATCCTCGACGAGAATGGCGTTGGCGATTCTAACCGCAAAATGCCTGAATCCAAACGCTGTGGGGCAGGTCAGTTCTTTTCTCTCAGACACTGCGAAGGGCCTTGAGTTCATTCCTGGCAGCGATAAGATTCCGGCTCCCTGTTCGCTCCGCTGTCCGTTTTGCTTTGCCGACCACCCGGAAAGTCCGTCCTTATGTCCAGCGAAAACCCGTACGAAGCCCCAGCCTCATGGGAACCGAGCAGCGGATCAACGGATCGGGAACACCTGCGGAAGGTCGCGAGAGCTCAAAAACAAGTCCTGCTGGCTGTGCTGGCCTATCTGGCAGTCATCGGTGTAAATATCTTCCTGCAGTCAATACCAGAACTTCGTATGGCTCTGACAATTGCCGCTGTCTGCGTTTTTCTTTTCGGAGCTGTTTCGGTTTATCGAATGGCAGCGTTGTTTCGCGGAAAAGGCGTCGCCGTCATTTACGTCCTGGGAATGCTGGTGCCTTGCCTGGGCCTGCTATTGCTGCTGTCAATCAGCCAGAAAGCGACCACTCTGCTCCAGGAGAACGGCATCAAAGTTGGTCTGCTGGGCGCGGACGTCAACGCGATCTGACATGATGATCGCCACTTCACCTCTTTTCTGACATTCGCGTCCTGCGGACGCCCCCAGCGGACACTTTCAATGAATCACGGTTCTTTCCCAGCGGACAGTCGTTCCGGTCCTCGCTTGCACCCGTTCCAGCCGGCTCAGGGGGACCTTGCGATTCTGGCCGGTTCGGCCAACCCGATGTTCGCTCAGAAAATCGCCAACAGCCTCGGTGTGCGACTGACTCCCTGCCAGGCGCAGGTGTTCAGCGAAGGCAACGTCTTCGTCCGAATTCTGGAGAATGTCCGCGGCCGGGACACGTTCATTATTCAGGGCGTGCATCAACCGGTCAACGATAACTTTGTCGAGCTGTTGTTCTGGATCGATGCCCTGAAGCGCGCGAGTGCTCAGCAGATCACGGCGGTGATTCCATACTTCAGCTATGCCAAGGGCGACAAGAAGGACGAACCTCGCGTTTCCATTCGCGCTCGCGTGTGTGCCGATGCGATCGAAGCCGCAGGCGTTGACCGAGTGCTCACGATGGATTTGCACAGTCCGCAGATTCAGGGTTTCTTCAGCAGACCGGTCGACCACCTGTACGCTCGAGCCGTCATTTGCGACCACATCAAGACAATGAACCTCGACAACCTGGTTGTGTGTAGCCCGGATGCTGGGTTTGCGAAGGCGGCGGCGGCTTATGCGAACCTGCTGAGTGTCCCTGTCGTCATCGGCAATAAGGCGCGGCCCGATCATTCTGAGCAGGCGGAGATCCTGGAAGTCATCGGACATGTGGATGGTAAAAATGTGTTGATGGTCGACGACTTCACGATCACCGGTGGCTCACTGTGCAGCATGGCCGAAGTCCTGAAGGAACGCGGCGCGAAAGACATCTATGCGGCTGTTTCGCACGGCGTGCTGTCGGCCGGCGCGGCGGCACGGATTCAGAACAGCCTGATCCGGAAGATGTTCATGACGGACACCATCGAATCTCCCGTCGAGCCGCTGTGCGAAAAGATCGAAGTGATTTCCGTCGCCAATTTGTTTGCTCAGGCCATCCGCAGCATTCACGATCGCACCAGTGTGAGTATGCTGTTCCCCGACGACAAACAAACATAGCACAAGGGCATTGCCCTTGACCCGACGCGGGCTGCCGCCCGGAAACGCTCCTTTGTCGCTCAGAGAAATCGGTTAAAGACAACGAAGACACGGACAAACAAACATAGCACAAGGGCATTGCCCTTGACCCGACGCGGGCTGCCGCCC
>CALFOL010000337.1 GCA_937919915.1 uncultured Planctomycetaceae bacterium | reverse complement strand
CGACATGGTTGGAAGAATATCCTGCTCGAATACGTCCGTGAGCGACGTCTCCTGTACCAACGATGATGTTACGGCTGTTGATGTCTGGGCCGGTTGTCGCCAACGCATCACCATATCCACAGCCAGTGCATGTGCGATCAGGGGCGTTGCAGGAACGCATAACGATCGAGAAAAAGGGAGCACCTCGAGATTTCAGTTCCAGATCTTACTATCACAAGGTGCTCTCGAATCTGCCGAAGTTTGACTTCCTTCGGTCAGGGCAAGTCTGGTTCAGTTGCTTGCAACTGGTCTAAGGCAAGGCGGAAGCCAAGGCTGCCGTTCCGGTCGCCGGACGAGATCCTGGCGCGAAACGCGGGACGAGCGAACGACGCAGAGTCGTCGAAGCAGCCGCCTCGGCCAACGCGGATGGAACCGCCGTCGGTACCCGTTGGATTAACCACGCTACTCGATGGATAGTCGCCATGGAAGTCAGCCGTCCATTCCCAGACATTGCCTGCCGTATCATACAGCCCCCACTTGTTGGGCTGCTTCTTCCCCACACGATGCGCGTACTTCTCGCCGATGTCCCACGCGTTGTCGTCGAACCAGGCATACTCACCTAGTTGCGACTCATCACTTCCAAAGCTGAAGCGTGTTTGTGTTCCGGCTCGCGCTGCGTATTCCCACTGCGCTTCAGACGGCAATCCGTATTCCCAGCCAGGTGGCAGTGCGCCGGCCGCTCGCTCGGCTGCGTTCAGTTTCGGCAGAAACTTATTCGTGGCGTCGTCCCAGGAAACGTACGTCGCCGGGTAATCGTCTCCTTCGTGACCGTACTCCTGGCCTTTCCAGGGAGCTTCGCCGGTCAGCTGTAGATACGGACCTTGTGTCATTTCGTGAATCGCCATAAAGAATCCATCCGTCAGTTCAACCGTGTGTGTTCCCTGTTTGCCTTCGTCATCGTCCCGACCGGTTTCGGTTGTGGGCGACCCCATTTCGAATGTCCCTGCCGGCAGGTAGACGAACGCCTGGCCAAGCGAATTGGTAAACCGGCTGCCAGTTTTCAACTTTCCAAAGGTTGCCAGCGATTTGGCGTACTTGACATCCGGCAACTCCGCCAGTTTTTCCCAACTGGCGAACTGATAGTCATTCTGTTCGTGCCGGGATTTTCCGACTTGGTAAGACTTCTGTTTTTGCTGGCGTGTGGTGATTTCCGCATCAATATCCCGCACGGCCTTCGACGTTTGGGCCCAGCCGTCTGTGATTGCCTTGTCACGCAAGGTCTGCTGGTGCGTGATTTGAGATTCCAGTGCCTGCCACGCTTTCACATCGGCCATGTCGCGGTGTTTTAATGCTGCAACAACCACGCGAAACTGGCTTTGCAGTTGCGTGTCAATCCGCTGGATATCGATATGCCGATCTGTCTTGCCGATCGCTGTTTCGGCTTGTCGCTTCTGTGCGAGTCTTTCGTAAGCGGCGGCTTCGTCCAGCAGGCGTTGATGAGCGACATCCCAGGAATGGGGATCAAACTCGCGAATCGCTGTCTCGGCCCCAGCCACGCGTATCATCATGGCCGCGTCTTCGGCATTGGCCCCCGGCTGGTCCTGCATGCGAGTGATGACGCTTTCGGCCAGTTCCAGTTTGCGTTTCAGGTCCGTCAGGTCGGAAGACTGTTGCTTTTGTGCGGCGGAACCAGTCGCCAGCCGCTGCTTGTAATCGGCCAGTTGAATCCCGTCAGCATTTGTCTGCGCTGTCAGCGATTCCAATTGCTTCCGAGCCTCAGCAAGCTGAGTTGTTTCGGATTTCAGCGTTTTGGAGACGGCGTCCAATTGCGTCCGAACGTCGGCCAATTGCTGATTCGCTTCGTCACGAGCCGCACGGTCTTTGGCGGACACGATTAGAATGTCACTGTTCTTGTCGTCCAGTTTGTCGAGTTCGTTTTGTTTTTCCCTGAGCTGTTCCGATAACACGCTCAACTGCTTCTGCAGGGCCTGATTCGCCGCGATTTGATCGTTGACAAGATCGGCGTTGGCGGCCAGCCGTGATTTCTTTTGATCTTCATTCTCATGTTTTTCCAGAAACACCTGCAACGCCTGCTGGTGCGACAGCATGGCCGTTTTCGCTTCCAGCCAGCGCCCCAGCTGGAAGTAGTTCTGTTCGGCCTTGATGCGATTTTCTGCGATTCGCTGGTAGTCCGTTCTGGCCGTCAATTCGTGGCTCAAACCGATCGTGAGTCCGTCGAACTGATCAAACAGGGCGGCAATTTCGTAGGACTGCTGATTGTCGGCAATGACATGGACAAGATCCGCCTGCAGTTGCGACATTGTCTTCCAGGCGACAGCCGGAGTATCAGAATCCATCTGTTGTTTGATTTGCAGATAGTCCTGCTGCATGGCCGTCAATTGATCGCGTATGGCGTCGCAGTCGGTATTCCACTGTTGGTTTTCGTGCAGCATCGCCCGCAACGGTTTCAGCAACGGTGTGATTTTTTGCAGATCATCGGCCAGAGCGTTGGCCTGCTGCGTTTCGTTCACGGCTTGTTCCAATAAGTCAGCCGCTTCGTTGGTATTGCCCGACCGATTCGCCGTGGCCGCTTCTTGTTCAAGTGCGTCGGCAGTCTGTATGTGAGCACGAACTCGGCTGTCAAATTTTTGAGGTTTGTCTCCCAGAACGATCCTCTGTTCGTTCAGGCGGTGCTGGTTGACGTAGTAGGTCTGCTGCTGAATCTGACGAGACACGAAGAATCCGATGGCGATCACGACAGCGGCCACTATGGTTGTCCAGAACAGTCCGCGAACCGCTTGTCGTCGAGTGCGTTGACGATCCAGCACCGATTGAATCGCCACATCGACTTCTTTGGCTGTATTCCAAACCGCCCGGTCAATTTTCTGGTTTGTATCCCTGGCCTTCATCCCTTTGGTCAGAATACGAGCGATTCCGGCGGGTGTTCCTGCGTTCGTGAGACTCCGATACCAATCTGCCGGGGTTTCGGTTTTCTGTTTCCAGCGTCCGGTGAACAGGGCATAACCGATGGTGCAGGCATGATTGACATCGTCGGTCTGGATGGCACGTACTTTTTGCTGGGCTTCGGAAGCTGTTCCGTCGGTGCCCAGTCCCGGCGTCGTCACCAGTCGCGTGTGTTCTTCACCCAGCGGTGACGCTTCCGCCAGATCGATCAGTCGTATTTTTCCGTCGCCGTCAACCAGCACATTCCCGTCCGAGATGTCACGATGCAGGTAACCAAACTGATGAATCGATTCGATCGTCTGCAGAACACCTCGCAGTAAGCGGATCAGTCTGTCCGGCCGCTTTTTCGGCTCGTTGTTCAACGAATCCTTCGCGAATTTCGTAACACGCTGTCCTGCAATGAATTCCATCACGTGAAAAGGTTGAATGGGATCGTCTGTCAACGTCGAACTGTCGTCTACGCTGTAAAAGTAACGAGGCACCGCCGGGCAGGGTTGCAGCCCGACCAGCATGCGACGTTCGTTCTCAAAGAAGTTGGTCATCGGAATCGTGTCGCCGTTCCGATGCCGGACCTGCTGATTCGGATCCTTATACACTTTGATGGCCACGACTCGTCCCGACGCCGTTTCGGTACCTTTCACAACAAACGCCGTGGCACCGTCCTCGACACTTCCTTTGGACAGACTGCCGTGAATTTCAATGTCGCGCTGCTGCAGTTCCGCCAGTGTGGCGGGCCAGATGTCGCTGCCGGGTGTGTACTCGGGATCAAGCCCCGTGCCGTCAAAGATTCCCATCAGGCCATGTCCTTCTCGTTAAGAGCCTTGCGCATGTCTGCGACGGCCTGCGTTCGCCACCGATATACGGTTTTCAATGGCGCGTCCATGTCATCCGCAATTTGCTGCATCGTCATCCCCGAAATGAACTGATGACGCAACAGCATCGCCGACTTCTGCAGCTCGTCGTTGGCCGAATTTCGCCAATGCTCCAGGATCTCAAGTGTGTCCGCCGGGTCAATTTCCAGACCTGCTTCGGTAAATCGTGACTCAATGTCAGCGGCCAGTAATTCATCGAACGAATCTTTGACCTGTTCGTCCGTCAGCGGTTGCTGTTTTTTTCGTCGTCGCAAAACGTCCCGGACGCCATGATTGCTGATGGAAATCGACGCATAATTTCGCAGCTCGATCGCCGAATGTTTTTGCCAGAACGGGTCATCGAAACGTGAAAGGACCTGCACAAAGAAATCGTTCATGAGTTCTGTGTAGCGGAACATCGCGTCGTTGGAGTGAACTGTTTCATTGACGGGTGCGGATTGCAGCCCCTTGCCCGGGAAACGCGCTGCCAGCACGGGGCGGAGCGTCTGCCGAAAGTAACAATCCACCAGCTCCAGGCATTCGTTCCGCAGCGTGTGTCTCACGGCAATCGTTGCCTCCCGCTGTTTTTCCAGCAGATTCGCCAGGCGATTCGCGTCGTCGTAAGTGGACATGTCGTGGCGATCCTGAGTCTGGTTTTTTTGTTTTCGTGTTTTAAGGAACATGTTCATGGCCTGAAAATGGACTGGCGATTTTGTGATGTCCCGAGCAGAAGAAAACACAGAGTCCACAGAAGAGTAAGCACCCGCCCGCAAATAATCGCACATATCAATTTCAGCTCAGTGTGTAAGGCAACGGCAATTCGCAGGTTGTTATGTGCGAAAACATATAAGCGATTGCTTACGATCGCTGTGTCCTCTGTGTTTTTGTCTTCGTCCCGTAAAGGTTATGCTTTTCCGCTCATGGCGAAAAGCGTGGTCGATGTCATTCGTTGTCCTGCGTTGGCGGTTGCTGATCGCCACGGATGTGAATCACGACTTCTTTGGCCGACAGTTTGGTCTTCACGTTTTCGGCCTGGCGAGTATCGTGTTCCGGCTCGGTTTGCTCGGCCAGGTTCTGATCCTTCGCGGCAGCCGCATACTTCTTCAACGCTTCCAGACGATTGAACGACTGCGTTAACCTTCCCGTTGAGACTCGTTGTTCGACAGACGCCACGTCACGACGAGCGGCGTTGCGTGCTTCCAAGGTCTCCACCTGACCGGCCAGACGATCGA
The DNA here is from genome assembly GCA_937919915.1 of uncultured Planctomycetaceae bacterium. Classification (GTDB taxonomy): domain Bacteria; phylum Planctomycetota; class Planctomycetia; order Planctomycetales; family Planctomycetaceae; genus Fuerstiella. The sequence continues at coordinate 16,029 of CALFOL010000337.1, read as the reverse complement.
CGCTGTCGCCGATGTGAGCGGACGTTGACGATCGGTCGTTGGTCGCACCAGCAACAAGGTCCAATGTGTCCGATTCCATACGAGCCTGATCCCGCCGAGTCTTCAAGACCGCGAACTCCTGTTCGACTTCCAACATGCGATTCTTCATCTCCGTCAGTGCGGCTTCACCATCCGCCACACTGCTCGCCAGACGTTCGTAACCCTGCTGTTTGATGTTCAACGCATGTTCGTCGCGATCCTGCAGCGCCAGCAGATCGTCGATTTCACCCTGAAAATCCGTAAGCGTGAACTTCGTGCTGACAAACATCACCTGACTTTCCTGCAGATCCAGGGCGTTCTGCAGCACCGGGTACGCCGACGCCAGAACGTCTTTGCGACCGTCAATCGACTGCCGCAGCGTCGAGATTTCGTTTTCAAGACCTTTCAACTGGTTCTGTGACAAATTCAATTGAACCTGGCGGTCAACCAACTGCTGGCGTGCCGCCGACAGTTCCGCCTCGGTCTTTTCGTCATGAATGACGTCAGGGATCTCCTCTTCCATTGCCTTAACCGTCGTCGACGCGCTGGCTCGGAAATATCCGAGTAGTTCGGAAATTGGCCGGTCGGCAAGGAAAAACAAGGCCGTCATTGCCACGATCAGGCCGCCAGCGATTTTTGTAGTTCGTTTCAACATTTTGTCGCTCCTAAGTATCAGTGTTGTTTGAGTAAAAACCTTCCGCTATACGTGATGCGAACGAGACGATGAGGATTCTCATTTTTCCTGAACCAATTTTTTGTTCGATAGCCAGCAAAGTGCCCAAAGCAACTCGCAACGCAGCGTTTTTTTCGTCACTCCCCTAATCCAGCCCCAAAAGTGATTCGGTTACTTTTCTTAGGGGGACGGGAATGCCAGAATAAGTGATTGAACCAGATTCCCTTGAAATTCTTTCGTGAGATACGGCTTTGTCCGAGACTGGAATTCTATCACAGATCATGTGCCCGCATTGCTGGCACCGCTTCGCACCCGCCGAAACGCTGTGGGCGTCTGCTCATCCACGCTTGTACGGTGACGCTCGCCTGGGGCCCGATGTGCAGCGGCGATTTTTGCCCACGCGATTTGACTCCGGAGGCAACGCGATCGACAGCCAGGGGTCATTCTGCAGTGAAGTCTGCTGCCCGCGCTGCCACCTGGGCATTCCTCGCACGATGTTTGAGATGCAGTGTATCTTCTATTCTATTCTCGGATCGCCGGGTTCCGGTAAATCACACATGCTGGCCACCACCACCTGGCAGATGCGACAGGCGTTGGGCACACGATTCAAACTCAGTATTTCTGACGCCGACCCGGATTCCAACCGACAGCTCAACGAAGCCGAAGAACGACTGTTCTTCAACGAGCATCCGGACAAGCTGGCGTCGATTCCCAAGACAGAAACCGATGGTGAGCTGTATCAGCCGGTGCAGTTCGGCGACGAAACCATCTGGTATCCGCGGCCATTTGTGTTTGTGGTGCAGCCGCTGTCTGATCATCCCCAGATTGATAAACGTGACGAACTCTCTCGCACCATCTGTCTGTACGACAACGCGGGAGAACATTTCCTGCCCGGGGGAGAATCGTCAATCAGTCCGGCAACTCAGCACTTAAACGTTTCGCGCGGACTGCTGTTTTTGTTCGACCCCACACAGCACGCGCGCTTTCGTGAAGCCTGCAAAGCGAACACCAAAGATCCACAGATCCTTGGCACGGGACGCAGCCATCGTCAGGACCAGATTCTGCACGAAGCCGCGAATCGTATTCGCACGCATTCGGGAATGTCGCAGCAACAGAAGTACAGCAAGCCTCTGATTATTGTTGTCACAAAAATGGACGCCTGGGGACCAACACTGTGGCCGGAGTGGGCCAACCTCGACGATCCAATCCGTGATGCCAAACAGGGGATTGCAGGACTGGAAACCGGCTTGATCGAAGACGTCTCAGCCAAGGTGCGAGCCATCCTGTTGAAGCACGCGCCGGAATTCATCAACGCGGCAGAAGGGTTTGGGGACAAGGTCACTTACATCCCCAGTTCGGCACTCGGAAGGTCCCCGGAAGAAGACGAGGCCGGCATGCTGGGCGTGAGACCGAACGAAGTCAAACCGGTCTGGGCAGAGGTGCCGTTGCTGTATCTGTTGAATCAGACAACGACAGGGTTGATTCCATCAGTTCGTCGATCAACGAGTGGTTGAACTGTGAGCTACGAGCTTGTTTTCACATCGGCAAGTCAGGGACTCAGACGCGGAGCCAGCGGGTTTTGTACCGTCGCCGCTACTGAGGGTATTCCGCGTGCGCTGCAGGACAAGCTGGAATCACTCAGCGGTTATCGTCATACCGAGGCCGCTCATGGCCGCGGACGCCCCGTTAATCATTCTCATCTGACAATTCGCATTCAGCGCAGCATCTATCATGTGGTGTCGCGCATCGGCGATCCGGGAATGGATTATTCCGGGCGTTCGAACAAGATCGCGCATCATTTGGCACTATCAAGCGCTGAGCTGGAACGGTTTCCGCAAGGGCCATCTCCGCTGTTTTCTGATGACAGCTTCTGGCATGACAGCTGGGACTCAGCACCCGAAGTTCTGGAACCCGGCCGCCTGCCGCGTTCGTCCGCTGAACGCCTGAATGGCTTTGAAACCTGGGAAGATGTCTTCGGAGACGCCGGTTGGGCCGGGCTCATGGGACACAGCATCGCTGACGGTATGAAATCCGTGTCCGTGATCGTCCCCGACTCAGAACAAACGCTGACACTGCTTAACGAAGCACTCCAACTGGTTCCGCTTCAGGACCGCTGGAAAGTGTGCTTCAGCACATACTATTCACGCCACGTTTCAGGAATGCAGTGTCACTGGCGATTTGTGCTGGACGGAACAAGCGAAGCTCGCAAACTTCGGGCTCGTGTCCAGGGATTACTGATCGACCCGGCAGGCTCCTCTGTAAGTCTGCCGGAAGGCAACGCGTTTGTCGAAGCAGCGCGAGCAGGTCGACCGGAAGCTGCGTTTGCACCGAAGCGGCCTCGTCGTGTGTCAACCGCCAGTCAACCGGAATCGCCACCCGCGACGCGGAGACCACCACCTGCAGCCCGTGCCGTGGACGATGACGATGAGGAAGAACAGCACACACCGCAGTTTGGACAGCCACGGCGGCGGTCGGCACAGCGACAACAGAAGCCCAAACCAGTTGCCAGGTCACCGTTCGATATTCCTGAAGAAGAATTTACTGACAAACACGAACGTGCTGATGATCAATCCCGCAATCGCAAACGCGGTTCGGCGAAAAAACGAAGAACGAGACTCATGATGGTCGGCGGACTGATGCTGGCTATTCTTTTGATCCTCCTCTTCCTTGCGATAAACAGATAACAACACGATAAGTCACAAACATCCGCGCTGCACAGCTTCGCGGAGAACAAGGTTCTCCATAATGGCCGATATTGCTGAAATTCAGGAACTGCTCGAAAGTGTGCGCGTGACGCTGGCGAGCTCGATGAATCCGGAGAAAGAGCATCTCGAGAGTCTTCACGGTGAACTCGACGGAGAAATCCGCAGTGCCAACAAGCGTTTGCGCGAGTGCGATGCGTTACTGGCCGAAGGACATCGCAGCGAAGCCATCCAGCTGGCTGAGCAGGAACCAAACCTGTTGGAAGTCGTTTCGATTCTGGATTTCGAAGAACTTGCAGAATGGAACGACTTCGTCGCGGAACTCGGCCTGACCGTCACTCCGCAGCTGCAGATCGACATCGCCACAGACATCAACGGCGCGTATTCCGATGATGAACCGCTGGAACGCCTGATGAAGAAGTTTCGACTGCTGTCACTGGCTCGAGCCCCGCTGCGTTCTCGAATCGATCTCTTGCGACAGATTGCCAAACGCGACTCCGGCACTGCCTATTGGAAAGATGACCTGAAGTCTTACGAGCAGGTGCGAATCCGACAAATCGCGGATGAAGCCCGAGACGCCATTGCCGATAAGAACTACGCCGACATTCGTCGTTTGTCGGATGAAGTCAACAAAAAATCATGGTACCTGAAACCTGATCGGCGCGTCGTCGAACGTATCGAACAGGCGATGACCGAAGTCAAAAAACTGGAAGCTCTGCAGCATCTGAATAAGGTCACACGAGAACTTCTGGCTGCCAAAAACGGCGGCGACGAAGAGGAAGTGCGAAAGATGCTGGACAAGTGGAACAGCCTCGGGCAAAAATGTGATCAGTCATCAGACGTCTATCAGGAAGCCAAGGTCGAAGTGGCTCCCGTTTTAAAATGGTTGCAGCAGCTTGAACAGCAGGGCCAGGCTGCAGATCGGTTTGAAGCAGACTTAAAGAAGCTTCAGAAGGTTCTGCGAGCCGAAAAAAGTACTCTGGACGACCTCTACCATTACTACGACATCGTCGCTGAATACGAAGACTATGACATTCCAGCCGGCATTCAGGAAAAATACGAATCACGCATTGTGCAAATCGAAAAACAGGCAGCGATGAAAAAGAACCTGACCATTGGCGGAGTCGCCGTGGGAGTAATTTTGCTGCTTGTGGTGGCGTATTTCATGATCCTCAGATAGTTGTTGTTAGACGAAACTCGCTTGCAGGGGCCATACGTTGTTCGATCGAACAACAATCCCGCAGCCAACCTTAAGCTAAATGTCAGTCAGTATCGCTGTTTGAAGATTGGGAAACCCCGTGGCCGGTAGCTACTACATTCGGAACCGTGGCAAACAACTCGGGCCACTTTCTGTCGACAAGCTTCAGGCGATGGCGAAGCGTGGCCGATTCGGTCACCACTTCGAAGTTTCAAGAGATGGGAAGCGGTGGGCTCCAGCCGACGAATTTCCGGAACTGTTCGCGTCAGGGGTCAGCGACGATGGTGACGACTTCGACAGTGGCGGATATGACGACGACGGTGGCGGTGGTAGTGACGATATCGATGCACCACTGGTTGACGACCCTTCGCGCCGGAAAAAGAAATCGAAGACGAGTACCCGACGAGGAAGTGAGCGAGCGAGTTCCACTGCGGGCGGTGCTGTGCGCAGACGACCAACCCGCGGCGGCGATGCAGAACGCGGCGGGGCGCGGCCGTCGAATCGCTCAGACGACGAGGAACCGCCACAACGCAGGAAATCAGCCAAAAGCGGCCCTGATGACGACGCGCCACCAGTAAAAAAGAAGAAGAAGAAAAAGCCGTCGATCTTCGACGACGCCCAGCAGCAGGCACCGAAGAAAAAGAAACGTGGCGGCATAATGGGATTTCTGTTTGGTGGCAGCACAGGCACCGTCGAAGAAACCACTCAGCCACACCTGCGTAAACTGGTGCACATTAACGGAACGCTGAAGGAAATTGGCATCTCGCTGAAGAACCTGACCCTGGTCGGATCGGGTGGCGAAAAAATCTCTGTCGCCGAACATGACGGCACGGGTGATGGCCCGCATCTGCTCGGCCTGATCACGCTCGTCGCGTTTCAGTCGCGGACGACCGACATGCACTTCGAACCGTCCGCCGAGGGCGTCGACTTGCGTATGCGGATCGACGGAACACTGGTGCACCTGGTCACCATTCCGAAAGAGTACGTCCGCAAGCTGTACGGCATCATCAAAGTATTGTGTGAAACGAAAATGGGGGCCAACCAGGAGGTCCAGGAAGGCAGCTATTCGACCGTTTCAGGAAAACAGCGAGCGGATTATCGTGTGAGTTTCACGCCATCCGTGCATGGGCAGAAGCTGGCGATTCGTGTGTTGAATGCGGACAACGCGCCGCAGAAACTTAGCCAACTCGGTGCACCGAAAAAGTACGTAAAAATTATCGATGCCGTGATGACGCAAAATGCCGGCATGGTACTGATGTGCGGCCCGACGGGGTCCGGAAAAACAACGACGCTGTATTCGATGCTGCGAAGTGTGGACTTCAAAAGCCGTAACGTGATGACGCTGGAAGATCCGGTGGAATACCAGGTCGACGGAATCACTCAGATCAACATTGATGCGGAACACGGCAAAGGCTTCGGGGAAATGTTGCCGGCGTTGCTGCGACAGGACCCGGACGTACTTCTGATCGGCGAAATCCGCGATGGTATCTCCGCTAAGATTGCGATGCAGGCCACGATGACAGGGCACCTTGTACTGTCTACGTTGCACGCATCAGATACGCTGGCGACGGTTCACCGACTCCTGGACCTGAACGCCGATCCCAACATGGTAGCATCGGCGCTTGACCTCATCATGTCACAACGTTTGCTGAGAACGCTGTGTGAAGACTGCAAACAACGACGACGACCGGACAGTGACGACAAACGACGACTCGGCGGTGCTGTTCGCGATGCCATTTACGAAGAGGCGGGGTGTAAAAAGTGTCTGGGAACGGGATACCTGGGACGTCGAGCGATCTTCGAATTGCTGGTTGTCAAAAAACAGCTGGGCGACGCCATCCACGATAACCTGACGATTCCGCAGCTCAGAAAGAAAGTGGCCGAAACAGACTTCGTTTCTCTGCGCCAAAACGGTTACTCCCTTGTAGCGCAGGGAGTCACAACATTCGAAGAAGTCGATCGAGTAATCGGGGTGGAGTAGTCAATGCGGAGCGGGCGCCCGCTGCCCATTCGAGCTGCCGCTCGGAAACGCTCCGTTATCGCCAAGAAAAGTTGACTCAATGAAAACCAGTTACTTTCAATAAGCGTTGCTATCCTGCGTCCAACACCAACAACATCGTTTATTCACTGCCGAGCGATCATCGCTCCACTTTCCGTATTCCGTGTCATCTTAACGAACCGAGTAGAAGCCGTTGACCACTTCATTCCTGTCTGTCGAAGAACAACTCACGATTCTGCGTCGTGGCGTCGAAAAAATTGTTCCCGAGGAAGAGCTGGCTAAAAAGCTGCAGCACAGTCGTGACACCAACACTCCACTGCGAGTGAAATATGGGATCGACCCGACCGGAATCGACGTCCACCTCGGGCACACAGTCCCGCTCAGAAAGATCAGACAGTTTCAGGAACTGGGGCATCAGGCCGTCATCATTATCGGCAACGCCACCGCCATGGTTGGCGATCCCAGTGGCCGCGACGAAGCTCGCAGCAAGCGACTGACCGAAGAACAAGTCGAAGCTAATGCCAAAGATTACCTTACTCAGGTGGGCAAAGTGGTCGACATGGACAAAGCGGAAGTCCATCGGAACGGGAACTGGTTCGGCAAGATGGGGCTGAATGATATTCTGGGACTGTGTGCCCGAGTGACAGTAGCGCAACTGCTGACTCGCGATGACTTCGCCAAACGCTACAAAGAAGAAAAACCGATCTTCCTGCATGAATGCCTGTACCCCGTCATGCAGGCGTGGGACAGCGTCGAAATCAAATCGGACGTGGAGCTCGGCGGCACAGAACAGCTGTATAGCTTCATGCTCGCTCGCGACCTGCAGGCTCAGGAAAACCTGAATCAGCAGATCGGCATAATGTCTCCAATTTTGGTCGGGCTGGACGGCGTAAAACGCATGGGCAAAAGCCTGGGCAACTACATCGGTATCAGCGAATCGCCGTATGAAATGATGAAGAAGTTCATGCAGTTGCCGGATGACGTCATGAAGATGTACTTCGAACTACTGACTGAAGTACCGATGGACGGAGTCGAACAAATTCTGGCTGGGCACCCCAAAGAGGCCAAAGTCACCCTGGCGAAAAACGTCATCGGACAATACCACACAGCGGCCGATGGCGACGAAGCGGCAACTCGTTGGCAAACCGAAATCGGTGGCGGTGGGCTTCCGGCGGATATCCCGGATGTCACGTTGCCAGCCAGCGAACTGGAAGACGGCAGCCTGCCAGCCTATCTGCTGCTTGTAAAACTCGGGCTTCAGTCGTCAAACGGAGAATCGCGACGCCTGATAGGGCAGGGGGGGGCAAAACTTGGTGAAGAAAAGTCAGTGATTGCAGACGCCAACCAGAAAATCGTTGTCGAAGACGGTATGCTCGTATGGGCTGGCAGGAAAAAAATCTGCCGCGTGAAATTAACCTAAAACTGACTACTGAAGAACTGAAAACTCAAGCCCATGTCTACCGGATTCGGAATCGTCGGAACCGGCATGATTTCGCATTTTCATGCGAAAGCCATTGCCGAAATCCCCAATGCGTCGGTCGTCGCCTGCTGCGATACCGTCGAAGAACGTGCCACCAGCTTCGCTGCGGAATATGGCTGCAAAGCCTACACCAGCCTTGGTGACATGCTGGCCGACCCGGACGTACACATCGTGAACGTCTGTACGCCCAGTGGTGCTCATCGAGATCTCGCGGTCCAGGCAGCCAACGCAGGCAAGCACGTCGTCGTCGAAAAGCCGCTGGAAATCACACTGGCCCGCTGCGACGACATCATCAACGCCTGCGAGAAAAACGGGGTGCGATTGTGTGCGATTTTCCCGTCACGATTCAGCCCGGTGAACCTGGCGTTGAAAGCAGCCGTCGACAATGGTCGTTTCGGCCGCCTGACACTCGCCGATACGTACGTCAAATGGTGGCGAACTCAGGAATACTATGACAGCGGCGGATGGCGCGGCACATGGGGCATGGACGGCGGAGGCGCCTACATGAACCAGGCCATTCATCAGGTCGACCAGTTGTACTGGCTGATGGGCGATGTAGTTGAAGTGAACGGCATGACCGACACACTGGCTCACGAACGCATCGAAGTCGAAGACGTCGGCGTAGCAACATTGCGATTCGCCAACGGTGCCATCGGCGTGATCGAAGCCACAACGGCCGCGTGGCCTGGGCTGCTGAAGAAAACCGAAATCCACGGCACCACAGGCACTGCCATCGTCGAACAGGACGACGTCGTCCGCTGGGAATTTGCTGATGAAGATCCTCAGGACGCACAGGTTCGAGAACAATTCCAACCTGGTTCGTCGAACACTGGTGGAGCAGCCGACCCGAAAGCAATTTCGCACGAAGGCCATCGAGCACAGTTGGCCGATTTCGTAGAAGCGATCCAGCAGAACAAGCCAGCTCAGGTGGATGGCATCGACGGTCGCAAAAGTGTTGAGATCATCCTGGCAATCTACCAGGCCGCCTGGACAAAGCAAACCGTCAGGCTGCCATTGGCAGGTGATCCAAAACGCCCTGAGTAGTTTTCTCGTCACCTGTTAATGTCTCAGGACGAACTTCCGCACCAGTGATTCACAACAATGCTGACTTTCTACGGAAGGTTGGCACTGGAAGAATAATTCGCTCGCCAGAGGTGTGACATGGAGACTCTGCCTGATCTGCCTTTGCTCGCGACTGGCAGGAAACTAGTGATCTCGCGCATGCGTCCCCCCTTCGTGCCCCATTGTTACGTCCTTCGCCTCTCTGAATCTGATTTGGTCGCTGCGGATACGGACGTGACTGAGATGTTAGCGATCGCGTTGCTGACAGCACGAGACCTGGGTAAAAACGCGTTCAATGACTCGGCGGCTTTTACGATAATTCACAATGGCCACAGTGTCTCACGTTCAACAGGCGCTCACGTCCACATGGTTTGCCCCGGTTCCAGGTGGCACAAGGCATGGTTTTACTTCGTCCTCGCCCTGAAGAACTGGCTTCATCCATTACACAGGATACTTGGGGGACGAGCGAGATAAGGTTGAAGAACGCCGATCTCACAACGAAAAAAGCCCGCCAGGTCCGAATCGACTTTGCGGGCTTTTTGCTTAAGAGGGGTGAGTAACGGGACTCGAACCCGCGACCTCCGGAATCACAATCCGGCGTTCTAACCAGCTGAACTATACCCACCATGTTTCGACACGTTTCTCACGTGACGGGGCGGAATGATATCCCCGCGGATTGCGTCAATCAAGTTGATGACCTGATTTGAATCATGATTCTGACCAACCCTGGGCCGACTGCCTTACGAACCGCCTGAATAGCACATTCCGAAGTCCATCCGCCGATATTTTCTGACTCAGGCAGCTTCCGGTCGAACTGGCCCAATGCTCTCCGAAGTCCCTTTTTTCGTACGTTTCTTCAAGTCGAACAGGCCGAAAATTTCGGACGCATTCAGCCCCAGCGACACGTTTTCGTTGTCTCCGCCTCCCAGAATCGCCTCGGCAATTTCGCGTTTTTCGCGCAACACGCGGTCAATTCGTTCTTCGATCGTGTCCTTGCAAATAAACCGTGTCACGATCACCGGAGCCGTCACGCCGATCCGGTGAGCTCGATTAATCGCCTGATCTTCGATCGCCGGGTTCCACCAGCGGTCAAACAAAAAGACATAGTGAGCGAACTGCAGGTTCAGGCCAACTGCTCCCGTTCCGTAGCTCATCAGAATAATGTGCGCGTCAGGATCTTCTTTGAATTTTGCTAGAATCGGTTCCCGATGTTTGGTGGGAACACCGCCATGGTAGATCAACGGATTGAACTGCTGCAGACGTTCCGCCAGCCAGTTCAGAGGCTTCGTCCATTGACTAAACAGAATCGCCTTCCCACCGCTGGCCGCAATTTCTTCCATGTCCGCCACCAGACGTTCCAGCTTTGCGCTTTCGTTCGTCAGCGGATCGTAGTTCGTGATCTGCTTTAACCGCATCACCAGTTCAAACACGTGCTGCACACTGATTGAATCACCCAGCTCGTTGAGCTGAATAATGCCTTCTTTTTCTGCGACGGTATAAGCGTACTGCTGGGCATCGGTGAGCACCAACTCTGCGTCCCGGTCGATCCGCGGGGGCATATCCTTCATCACCAGGTCTTTGGTACGGCGAAGAATGTGTTCCTTGGCGAGCGCCGACAGTTGACGCAGATCGGGCGTGGCTCGCGGAGGAATCACTTCCAGAAATTCAAACAACGATGCCAGTTCTTCAGGACGGTTTTCGATGGGAGTACCGGTCAGAGCCCAGCTGCGGCGTCTATTGATTCCGCGAGCCACCTCGGCGGTTCGTGAATCGCGGTTCTTGATACGTTGCGCTTCGTCCAGAATCAGCAGATCGAACTTAGGCTGTTCTTCTTCCGAAAACTCCGCCAGATCGCGTGTCATCGATTCGTAGTTGGTAATCAGAATCGGCACGCCGGGCATCGTCCACAGCATGCGACGTCGCGCTCCACTGCCTTCGATCGTCACGATTGGCAACTCCTCGGCCCACGTGCGAAATTCTCGCTGCCAGTTCGGAATCAGCGGCTTCGGACAGATCAACAGGATGCGGTTGATCTGCCCGCTTCTCAGCAGCAGCCGGATGCCGGTGATGGTTTGCATTGTCTTACCCAGCCCCATTTCGTCAGCCAGCAACGCAGAATGCCGAGCGAACATCCAGGCGATGCCTTCGTACTGATAGCCGAATGGTTCGAAGGGCATGATCAGTTCCTGCCCAGCCAGCCAGGTTTCCAGCGGCGGCTGCAGCAGATAAAACAAACGGTCCTGCAGCGACAGTGCATTTTTAGGTGGCTTGATGCGCGTCCGCTGCGGCTTTTCGTCGTTGTCCTGCTTCTTCTTTGGTGGATCGATTCTCTTCAGGACCACACCATCTGACAGCGTTTCTTCCGATTTCGTCGGCTGAAACGCCAAACCCTCTGGCAAGGTCAAACCGATGCATTTGATCGGAATCCGGCGTGGCTTCCATGAAGGCACGAAGTCGGGACGCGGCTGCAGTGGAATAGAAACAGCGTCCACTTGTGGAATCCGTTTCAGTGCAGGGTTGAAGCCAGCACTAGCCAGCTCGGCCCTGGATTGAAGGTTGATGACATGGCATTCCGGTTGTGGCAGACTCATCGATTTTGTCTTCCTTGAACAATCGTTTCGCTGGACAGGCTGGACAGCCCGTCGTTCCCGATTCACCTAACAGTCGAATCCAGGCATTCAGCCTGGGCTGGGTAAGCTGATGGACCTTTGGCCCGAAGCCCCAGTCAACAGCGGATCGGGACGTGATTCGGGACTTATCCCTTAGCGAGCCATCACCGTCCTGATGGTCTCGTTCAGTGCCTCCTGCACTCGTTCAAGTGGCTCTTCCAGGTCAGCCTGGCCGGGCAGCAGGTGAGACTGCCTGGTCACAAACTTGCTGTCGTCCTGATGAGTCGAATGAAAACGAAGTTTGCGGCCACCCATCTGAGCAGTGGCTTCGATGTCCAGCTGGCCACTTCGGCTGCTGGTGCTGTCCAGAGTACAGGCGACCGGTATATCGATGTGGTTACGTAGCTCAAGGATGTCCGGGTCGCTCGTCAGGATCATATCCGGCTTGATGGACACCCGTTGCAACAGAGTTTGGCCGATTAATTCGCCCAGCAGCCAGGGCCGCAGCATTTTTCCGTACAGAATTTCCTGAGTGCGATCAGGCTTCACCGGAGTCGTACACTGAAACTCCAGCGGACGGCCGTTCTGGTTCGTCACCAGCAGACCGCCGACGTAGCCTCGGCCCTCGACTTCAACAGCCGCCAGAAAGCCCAGCCGAAGTTGTTCTGAATGTCCGCTGTTCGACATCCGGTGGTACTTCTCTTCTAATAAATCAGAGTTTGAACCTGCGTACGCCCCAGGATGGAACGACGCGTGTGCGACGGACAGGCTTTTTGCAGAATCTGCTGATGGGCAGATGCTGCGGGGGCATGTCAACGAGCTACCTCATCGACGCAGCGATTAGGTTGTCTTTAGCGATCATCTGGAACGTCTGTCTGGGGCAATTGCAGACCGGCAGGATTCGCCGTAAAACGCACGCTGGAGCGGCCGCAACCTGGTTTTTAGCATGCCGCGCGGCAGTCGCCACGGTTGCGGAACCTGCAAATATCCTCAGCGGACGGGAATCTTGGACACTTACAAGCAGAACTTTATCGAATTCATGGTGCGGTCGAACGTCCTGACGTTTGGCGATTTCACCACCAAAAGCGGTCGCAAGACGCCGTTCTTCATCAACACGGGTCGCTACCGCACCGGGGCGCAGATGAGCAAACTGGCGGGCTTCTATGCGGATGCCATTCAGGCTCAGAACGTCCATTTCGATTTTCTGTTCGGCCCGGCCTACAAGGGCATCCCGCTGGCCGTGGCGATCGCCATCGAACTCAGCAATCGGGGAAACGACGTCCCGTTTTGCTTCAACCGCAAAGAAGCCAAAGACCATGGCGAAGGCGGAACACTGGTCGGTCACAAACCGGCAGCCGGTGAGGCCGTTCTGATCGTGGAAGATGTTACCACTGCGGGAACATCGATTCGAGAAACCGTTCCGGTTTTGCAGGCGGCCGCGGACGTACAACTGGCGGGCCTTGTGGTGTCTGTCGACAGAATGGAACGCGGGCAGGGCAGCATGAACGCTCTTACGGAACTTCGACAGGAGTTCTCGATGCAAACCTTCGCCATCGTGAACATTTGCGAGATCGCTGACTACCTGAAGGGACGAGAAGTCGACGGGACTGTTGTTCTGACGGAGGATCTGTTTCAACAGATCCAGGCCTACCGTCAGCAGTACGGCGGCACGGAATAACTTCAGCCCGACACAACGGAAAAATTCCCATGAGAACCCACGTCATCGCGTCGTTGTGCCTGTTGGCCTCCTTCGCAGATCCGCTGACTGAAACAATGGCCATCGAACCAACATATTCAGACATCGAATACGCTGTTGTCGGCAAGCATCGCCTGCGACTGGACATCTATCAGCCAACGGCAACGCAAAAGCCTCCCCTGATCGTGTGGGTTCACGGAGGAGCGTGGCGGGCTGGTTCCAGGAACAGTGTCCCGATTCGGGAACTGGTCGGTCACGGTTTCACAATCGCCAGTGTTGACTATCGGTTAAGCCCCGTGGCAAAGTTTCCGGCTCAGGTCCATGACATCAAGGCAGCCATTCGATTTCTAAGAGCGAACGCAGAAGAATACAAATTCGACACTCGGGAAATCTTCATCGCAGGTGCCTCCGCCGGTGGACATCTTGCGGCCCTTGTCGGCGTCACCAATGGAGTCAAAGAACTCGAAGGTAACGTCGGGGAGCACTTAGGTGAATCGTCTGACGTGCAGCGTATCGTCTCGTTTTATGGAGCGTCCAATCTGCAGACAATTCTGTCCCAGTCGACACCCCATGGCCTCAGCGTTCGAAAACCCGCATTGGATCTGCTTTTGGGAGGACAACCGGACGCCGAACCAGAACGAGCTCGGCTGGCGAGTCCGGTTGCTCATGTGGATCGTACAGATCCACCGCTGCTGTTGATTCATGGTGACCAGGACCCGCAAATGCCCATCAATCAGGCTCACGAATTACACGGTCGATACAAGGCGTTTGGGCTGCCCGTCCAATTCGAAGTGGTTCACGGAGCAGCCCACGGGGGACGGGGCTTCTATGAATCTGAGATGCTGAACCGCGTCGCTGAGTATCTGAAGACCGGAACGCTCACACACTGATTGTGTAGCAAACGTCGTCAAGGATTTCGGCATTCCTGCAGTGGTTCTGTGAACGGCTACGCAAATGCTTCGGCGTAGGTCACTTCGTGGAATCCGATCAATATGGTCTTACCGACCTTAATCGTGGGCGCACGTAGGTTTCCGGTGGGGCCGAGCATCAGCTTCGCGAGTTCTTCGTCGGCAGGTCGATCTTTCTTCAAGTCGATTTCCTTCACCGACTTCCCCTTCGCCACCAGCATTTTGGTCATACCAGTCAGGAGCGGCAGAGCTTCTGCGGCACCGAATTTCTGTTTTTTTGCATCCACTTCTTCCGTGGTTGCCACATCATGAGACGCAAGAAACTCTTGCGCACGGGTGCACGACGTTCAGCCCTTGCGGTGATATCGCCAGTCGGCTTTTTTCGCCATCGTTCTCTCCTGGAGTATTTTGAATGGGAGAAGCTGGTAATGCTTGTTCGGCCCGGATTATAGACACAATTTGAAACCTGGCCAGATAGCGGAATACGGAATGGGTAGAACGGTCGTGAAGGACACTGGTAGGGAAAGTCGTCAAGATGTCGTCTAAGCGGGCTTTCGGCTTCTCCGACTCCGACTCCGACTCCAAATGGGGTGATCACTTGACGATTTTCGCAAAACATTTTTCGCAAATTGCTCTACAAAGACATCCCCGCGCGTTTCAGTGTCGCCTGAATTGCGGGGGAGTTATGTCCCATGGTCACGCATTCGCTGAGGTCGTCAACGGCTTCAACCCAGCGTTTTAGGTGGCCTGCCAGCTGTCCTCGTGTTTCACGAAACGCAGGTTCGTCCGGATGCCGTGTGACAGCGCTGTTGGCAAGTTCCCACGCATTCTCCAGCTCCGCCTGAACTTGCGGCGCCAGAGGCTCAGCTTGGTGACCGCCGCTGTGTAGCTGTAAAGTGGTCCATGCCAGGTTGTTCGCAATCAGCGAGTTGTCAGGACGCAGCTGATGAGCATGCTTTAGCTTGATGAGAGCTTCTGCGTACTGTTCCGACGACGCCAGATCTGTCCCCTGCAGCAGCGGAATTAGCCAGGTACCTTCTCCCTGCAACACTTGGCGATGCAGAACGACGATTGCAACTGGCAGTGAAACCCTCGTTCCATTCCGTAACGTCAACTCTTCAGCATTGGCTTCGTTTCCGTCGATTTCAATAGCCAAAGCGATCTGCTCGAGCTGGCTTCGGGCTCTCTCTGGCGACATCATTTTCAACCAAATCGCATAGCACTTGATCAGCTCATCGGCGATTGCTGGCGAGACCTGCGATTCGCACACCTCGGCCAAAACAAACAGCGCGTCCAGTAGCTGTCCCTGGCACGCAATCGCCCGACAGTTGTGGTGCCTGACTCGTCAATCAGGTCCGTCAGCGTGCCACTTGCCGTTCCAGCAAAACTGTTCCAGTTGCCTGGTACGGTGCCCCCACCGAAGTCGACGCCGATCAGTTGCGGAGCAGCAGCTGCAACGTTGATTGTGAGATTATTGAAAGCGTCCGGTACAGCACGGACCGAGTTCGTATTTAGCCCGCTGGTGACCTGATTGAAGATCAGATCGTAGCCCCCCGCGGCTGCAGGAGCGTTCACCGTTAGCGTTCCGAGCAGAAATACATTTGGGATTGCACGCGACGCAAACTCCAGAAACTCAGCCGTGTTATCTAACTCCAGAGCCTGACCAAGTTGGAGGTCGTCAACC
>CALFOL010000336.1 GCA_937919915.1 uncultured Planctomycetaceae bacterium | reverse complement strand
AACTCTGCATTTGCGGGCAATATGTCAGCGAATACACCCGGATTAAATAGATAAGCACGCCCGATGACAACACTCGACGTCTCAACCACCACTGAAGTTGGCAGTTACTTCATTTCGAACTACCCGCCGTTTTCGCTGTGGAATCCAGACAACGTGCCACAGGCATTCGAAGCCTTTGATAAACCGAATGCAGAAACCGCACGCGACACAATGGGGTTGTATATCCACATTCCTTTCTGTCGAAAGCGTTGCAAGTTCTGCTATTTCCGCGTCTACACCAATCAAAATGCGAAAGCGATCGAAGACTATGTGCAGTCGCTGATCAAGGAAATCGAACTTATCAGCCACAAGCCGGGTGTGCAGGGGCGCGAACTGGAATTCGTCTATTTCGGCGGCGGAACACCTTCTTACCTTAGTTCGAAGCAGCTGCGTTCGTTGCGTGAACGCATGAGTCAGCATGTCACCTGGGAGAATGCGAAAGAAGTGACATTCGAATGCGAACCGGGCACACTTAGCCTTGAGAAACTGCAGACGCTGAAAGATATCGGCGTGACTCGCATTTCACTGGGAGTTGAAAACTTCGACGATAAGATCCTGGAAGAAAACGGCCGAGCCCATTTGTCTCCGGAAGTCATGAAAGCGTACGAGTGGATTCAGGACGTTGGGTTCCCGCAGGTCAACATCGACTTAATCGCAGGAATGGTTGGTGAAACAGATGCGAATTGGCAAACGTGCATCGAAAAAGCGATCGCCATGGACTCCGACAACATTACCGTCTACCAGATGGAACTTCCGTTCAACACCGTTTACTCGAAGGAGATGAAGGAGCAGGGCCTGGAATCTCCCGTTGCCGATTGGCCGACGAAACGGCGTTGGGTAAGCGAAGCGATGGACCAGATGCAGGCGGCGGGATATCACATTTCCAGTGGTAACGAGCTGATTAAGAATCCAGCAACGGATCACTTTGTCTACCGCGATAACGTTTGGCGTGGTTGTGATCTTGTGGCCACCGGGGTTTCCTCGTTCGGCCACTTCCAGGGCGTTCACTATCAGAACCTGGACAGAATCGAAGACTACATCGAGACCGTCAATCGTGGCGAAGTACCGATCAATCGTGCTCTGAAGCCGACCGATCATCAGCTCCTGATTCGCGAAGTAGTGTTGCAGATGAAGGAAGGTCACATCAACGCAGCAACCTACCGAGACAAGTTTGGAGTCGACATCCTGACACAGTTCGCCGAAGCCTTTGCCAATCAACAGGCAGCTGGTTATCTGACCGTTGATGGCGATCAGATCACGCTGACTCGCAAGGGCTTGCTGCAGGTCGACAGCCTGCTACCGGAGTACTTCGAGAAAGAACACCGCGCCGTTCGCTACACGTAACGCAGGAATTCTACGCTGCCGTTCGAAACTCAGACCCGATTATTACCGCAATTCACGGCATCTGACGTACCTTGCGTGGTCCGGAATCGGTCTCGCCTGGAGCAGTTTGTTATTGTTGTGAACGGTACTCGCTCACAAAAGCAGACTGTCTTCGACCGAAACGCGTGCCCCGCGGCCACAAGTCAGCGTAACACACTGTAGGTTGACGAACCGTTCCAATCCGCTAATCATGAATCCTCGCGACGATACTCCCTCGCTCCGGAGCATCGTCGCCGCTTTACTCTACTGGCCCCCTCTGGAAGACACATGCCTTCTCACCGAAAAACAATTTCATTAACTTTTCTGCTGATCCTTTTCTCGACGCCATTATTGGCTGCAGATCGTCCAAACATCCTATTCATCTTCAGCGATGACCACGCTCCTCATGCCATCGGCGCCTACGATGGCTGGCTGAAAAGCGTTAACCCCACGCCGAACATCGACAAGCTTGCCGCCAATGGAATGTTGTTTAAAAACAGCTTCTGCACTAACAGCATTTGCGGGCCGAGTCGTGCCGTGATTCAGACCGGTAAGCATAGCCATTTGAATGGATTCATGAACAATGGCAACTCGTTCGACTGGAATCAGCAAACGTTTCCCAAGCTGCTGCAAACGGCAGGCTACACAACGGCGATGTACGGCAAGTCACACCTCAAAGGAATGCCCCAGGGTTTCGACGACTGGAAAGTGCTGCCAGGACAGGGGTTGTACTACAATCCAGACTTGATCACGCCACAGGGCAAGCAGAAGATTGACGGACACTGCACTGATGTCGTCACAGATCTGGCTGTGCAGTGGCTGAAAGATGGGCGAGAAGCGGACAAACCGTTCATGCTGATGGTTCAGCACAAGGCTCCTCATCGCAACTGGATGCCCGCCAAACGCCATCTCGATCTCTACGAAGACATCCAGATTCCCGAACCCGCCACACTGTTCGACAAGTGGCTCGACAACGCACCTCCAGCGCGATTTCAGGAATTGGAAATCGACCGGCATATGCATCTGAATTTCGACCTGTTCGTCGACCTCACGCCCAATTTCGATGGGAATGCGATTAAGGGAAGTGTGGATAGATCGGCATGGCGAAACATGCAGCGAATGACGCCGGAACAGATGACGTTTTGGAGAGCGGCCTATGGACCCCGGGATAAGGCGTTCCATGACGCTAACCTGAGCGGCAAGGAATTGGTTCGCTGGAAATATCAGCGGTATGCAAAGAACTATCTGCGCTGCGTAAAAGGTGTCGACGAAAGCGTGGGAACGTTAATGCAGACACTGGCCGATCTGAAATTGTCCGACAACACGATCGTCATCTATTCCTCTGACCAGGGGTTTTACATTGGGGATCACGGCTGGTACGACAAACGCTGGATGTACGAAGAGTCGTTAAAGATGCCACTGATCGTCAAGTGGCCAGGCGTTACCAAACCCGGATCCACCAACACAGATCTGGTGCAGAATCTGGACTATGCAGAGATGTTTCTGGATATCGCCGACACGGAAATCCCGTCGGACATGCAGGGCGCTTCGTTGGTTCCGTTGTTAAAGGGGCAGACTCCGGAGCATTGGCGGAAGTCAATTTATTATCACTATTACGAGTACCCCAGTGTGCACATGGTTCCTCGCCACAATGGAATTCGCACAGAACGCTACAAGCTGATGCACTTTTATGAGTTTGACGAGTGGGAGTTTTACGACCTCGAAACAGACCCGGATGAGCTGCAGAACGAATACAATAATCTGAAATACGCAGACATCATCAGCAGGACCAAACGGGAACTCACGACGCTGCAACAGCAGTACAGGGATGATTCGAAAACCGGGGTGCTGCCGAAAGAGAAGCAGGCGGAATTTCGCAAGGCTGGATAGGCGTTAAGGAACTGGCGACGGACAACATGGCTCGGATCTGCCAGATTGCTGAATTGGGGGCGCATAAAAAACACTGCGGTATTAATACCGCAGTGTCAATCAAGTTAATCTTGGGGTTAAGGACTTACAGCCTACGTTCCGCACATCTCGAAGGTAATATCTCGGGAT
>CALFOL010000335.1 GCA_937919915.1 uncultured Planctomycetaceae bacterium | reverse complement strand
CTTACATCAGACACGATGAATACATCGGTACCATTGCGACAGGCAGTAATACGCTCGCGACCGATATCCGTCAGCATGTCTTCATGAAACGGACCGGTCAGGTTTTTCAATAACCACCCGGCTGAACGCTGCTCGCTTTGAGGCATAAACACCGCAGCCTCACACTTCAACGCATACGCACGTTGCGAAAGTTCATTGGGTAGCGCAAAGCTGGCCTCTACCAGCTTGCGTTCTTCAATGATGATCTCTTTGCCATCGATATGCATCATGAAGTTAGGGTAGTCGTAGACGGGCTCAACCTTCTGACTCGCCGCCGCAGCGCCTCCCCGTGGAGTCTGCAGTTCCACGACAATATTCGGCAGGACGAATTCCTGATTCAGGATCAGCAACACATTGAGTATTCCCGCGCCGATCAAAAACGGACGGAGTAATCGGAACGCCGGAATGCCTGCTGCGAGAACCGGATGAGACTCTGAGTTCTTTTCCAATAATCCAAGCACTGCGATCACAGAAACCACAATCAGGATCGGCCCGGCCATCTCGAAAAATTCAGCGATTCGCACTCCGTAGTATCGCACTATGGCCGTCATCACAGCCAAAGGTCCGCCGGTTGTTCCGAGTTCATCAGAAGCCTCACTGGCGCGTTGGAAGTCATCCATATTGGTAAATAGATCGATCACGATGTACAAACCGTACGTCGCAATCAAAAAGACCACAAATGTGTGGAACAGTCTCTTCAACAGGTACCTGTCAAACGTAGTAAACATAGACAACCACAAAACTCAGGCGGGACAGAAAACGAATCGGGCACATCGCCAGGATTGCCGGATGAGCGAATTTTTAGTCGGCATCGCCCGATAGTTCGTTGCGAATTACAATTCAGAATGGCGTTAGAGGTCAAGATGGCTTATCGTCGCTGATCATATTGGCCAGTGTTTTTGCAGCGTTTTGTCGACACGCAGCGTTGAGTTCAATCTGCCACCCCCAGGACATTCAGTGCGATAGAGATGACTTTGACCAGCAAATCCCGGCCTGACGAGACAATGAACAGCTTTGATGCCTTGGATCTGAAACGGATTCGGGGTGTTGCATTCGATGCCGTCGGAACTGTGATGTATCCGGCACCCAGCGTCGCCGAAGCCTATGGAGCGGCGATTCGGCGGCATTGTGGAATAGAAGTTAGCCAGGAAGTTGTCTCAGCAGTCGTGCGGGACGCTTTGGCGCAGCGTTCTGCAGCAGAGGACCTGCGGACAAACGAAGACGTCGAAGAGGAATTCTGGGCAGCTTTGATTCGACAGTTTTGCCCGTCTACGGCCGGCTTCAGGAACTGCTTTGATGAACTCTTCGCCCACTTCGGCAACGCGGAACACTGGCAATGTTTTGGGGACGTGCAGGCAACCATTTCAGAGCTCCGTGATGCGGGACTGGTATGCGCCGTTGCGTCAAATTTTGATCTCCGACTAAATTCCGTGTGTGATGGCCTGCCGGAACTGTCGGCGATGTCTCACCGAATCATTTCGTCTGTCGTTGGCTGGCGAAAACCGGCTCCCCAGTTCTTTGCTGCCGTCGCCGAGTGCCTGCAATTGAGGCCCGAAGAGATTCTGATGGTCGGAGACGATCGGAACAACGATGTGCTGGGCGCTGTTGCGGCCGGAATGTCGGCTGCGTGGGTTTGCCGAACAGCCGCTCCCCGGATCGACTTGCCGCAGAGTGCGTTCCGCGTTTCCAGCCTGGACGAATTAACGTGTCTCCTGACTGGCAAACCAGCAACGCCTCAGAAGACGGAGCAGGGCCCTGGCTGATTCCGCAGATCGAAAACTGGTCGTCATTCAACGTAACCCGACGTCGGGTTCAGGACGTGGGGCGCAACAGTTGAAGGCCCTGATCCGTGAACTGCGGAACTCTGGTTTTCGTGTGCGTCTGTTCGCGAACCGAGATCGTTTCGATAAGTTCGTTAGTCAGGCAGCAGAAGCGTCATCGATTCGCTGTCTTGTCGCGGCAGGTGGAGACGGAACCATTGCCAGCCTGGCGAATCGGCATTCGCAGTTCCCGATCGCAACATTACCGCTGGGCACAGAGAACCTGATGGCGCGTCATCTGGGCATTCCCAGATGCGGAGCAACCGTAGCCAGATTAATCACCAGCGGTGCGACGCGCGTCTTCGACACAGGTGTCTGCAACGGGCAACGCTTTCTGCTGATGTGCAGCGCGGGAATCGACGCAGATGTGGTTCAGCGTTTACATACAACGCGGCGGGGCAACATTCGTCACCTGAGTTATCTGAAGCCCGTACTGCAGAGCTTTCTCAGGTATTCGTTTCCGAGGTTAGGCGTATATTCTGCTGACGGCCAACTGTTATGCGAGGGGACTCATGTTATCGCAACCAATGCGCCCGAATACGGGTTTCAAATGCCGTTTTGCCCGGATGCGGATCCTCACGACGGTCAGCTGGACGTTCGCGTTTTTAAACTCGCTGGCCGCGTTGTGACTTTGCTGCACGCCATTCGGACAAGGTTGGGGTTTGGCGATCGCGATACAGAAGTCACGCGGTTTCGAGCGGCAGAGATTGAGGTTCGCTCAGATTCGCCGCTAGCCAGAGCACAATTTGATGGAGATCCCGCCGGTGATTGCCCCGTACGAATTTCCATTGCACCGTCGTCCATGACACTCGTTGTGCGTTCTACAGATCAGTAACTGCGACCGAGAAAACATGTCCACCGCCGCCAACAACAATTCGATCAACGTTCCACCGAAGTTTCTTCGTCTGCTGTTCAGGTTCGGCATTGCGACAGTCATTGCGCTGCTGATCACAGGGGGTGTGCTGGGGCGAACGGTGGTCGAAAAAATGGCGACCATATTGATTATGCCGTGCGGAATCATCTGGTATCTGTTAACCATCTGTGTGATGTTAGTCGTGGCAACGCACCGGCGGACGCCAACACTGGCGATGCTGATTGCCTGGCTGGCTTACACGATCTGTGGAAGTGGACACATGGCATGCCTTGTTGTCGGAAGCATCGAAGCACCGTTTCTGGAGATCGATCCGCTTCAGCAACCCCCGCTTGACGCCATCGTCGTGCTGGGCGGAGGAGCTTCTGTTGGCGTCAACAAACGCTATCAAGGCAACTCTTCCGGCGATCGAATCATCCTTGCCGCTCAACTGTACCATGCCGGAATCGCACCGAAGTTAATCTGCACAGGTAAACGCATCGTCAGTATGGATGGAGCAGGCAGTGATCCGGCGGACATCTCGGTCGGCGTGCTGACACGTCTCGGAGTTCCGCTGTCGGCTGTCGAAACTCTTGGCGGACAAAACACGTCTGAAGAAATGAAGAATTTGAGTCAGCGGTTTAAGGGAACCGGTGATCGTCTTGGCCTGGTCACGTCGGCGTGGCATCTCCAGCGAGCACTCCGTCTGGCTCGTGACCACGATCTGGAATTCGCACCACTGCCCGCGGATTTCCTCAGCGGCCCGACCGCGCCCATGACACCAGCCCAGTGGATCATGTCCTGTATTCCGCAGGCCGATAATTTTCAAATGGTGTCCAGGGTGGCAAAAGAGCGTCTGGCGGCAATGATGGGACGGTAATGACGACGGGATCGTTCGAAATGACCGAGGCTTATCTGCAGATCCTCTACGAAGACGATGCACTGATTGCCATCAACAAACCCACCGGCATGTTCGTACACCGCAGCGCTGCAGACCGTTCCGAAACATCGTTTGTGCTGCAACTGGTCAGGGACAAAGTCGGGGCATTTGTATATCCCGTTCACCGACTGGATCGCGCAACATCGGGAATTGTGCTGCTGGCAAAGACCACCGAAGTCGCAGCAATACTGAGTCAGATGTTTGCCAACCGGCTGATTGCAAAAACATACAGGACTTTAGTGCGAGGACACTGTGACGAATCGGGAGTCGTCGACATTCCGTTAATCTCGGCACGCGGGCGCGACAAGCCGGAAGGGCATCCGTTTCGAGCGGCTCAGGAAGCTGTGACGGAATTCAACATGCTTACGAGATACGAAATCCCGATGGTTTCCGATAGATACCCAACAACGCGA
>CALFOL010000334.1 GCA_937919915.1 uncultured Planctomycetaceae bacterium | reverse complement strand
ACCGCAACGATCGACAACGCCTCGATCGCATGAAGCAGGCCATGAAGGAAGCTCGCAACGTTGATGAAAAGACAGCCGTCATCAACCGAACTCGCACGGCCTACGATGTCGAATCGATGCGGTTCGTCCGAGCTTATCTCGACCAGCCCGAGTTCTCTCAGATCGCCTGCGAAACCATTGTCGAACTGGCTCACCACCGACAGGTTCGTGATCCGAACAAGGAAGAATTCAATGCCGTCCTGGACAAGGTGATCACGCTCGCCAAAAACGAAGAATGGATCGAACGAGCAAACCGCTACAAACGCGGCGAAACCTGGGAACGAAAAAAGTAGACCACAAGCTGGAGTGCAGCAAGCCCAGTTCATTCCCGATCGGCAGCACCAATACGGCGTGCCGAAACTCTTGACGAGTCTCGCTACATCTTGTCGCAAACTGCTGTAAACGAGGCACTACTGCCGTCTAAGTATGCGTATCTACAAAACTGCGGCTTTGAGTCGGGATGTGGTGGCCGAAAAGAACGAAAGAACATGCTGCGTTCGTGTTCCCTGCTTCTTTCGTTTTTGCGTCTTTTTTCGTTTTTGCGTCTTTTTTCGGCGATAAAGAAGCTCACGCAGAGCCAAACGACTTCACTTCGCTACCGCCTCGCGGGGCATCTTAGCCAAAATAATTCGGCCGATCGGATGACCACCGGTGAAGTGTTCGGTGTCGAGCTCATTCCAGGTGATTCCGTCTATGCTGCGGTAGGCCTTTTGCTTTTCGTAGAAGTTGCCCCAGACATTCAGGATCGCGACGTACGTGCCGGTTTGAGGATTGACGCAAACGTTTGCACCCCAGTGTTCAGTACGGAATGCACCAGTGGTCATTGGTGTTGCCGTCCATTCAACGCCGTCCTTGCTGCGATACTGTTTCCCGTCTAACCAGTTGACAAATTCCTGACCGTTGAAGACGACGTTTGCCGCCCAACGTTTTCCATGCACGAGTTCCTGACCGGTCCATGTCAGTCCGCCGTCAGTCGATCGTGCTGTGCAGGCGATGTCGGGCTGGTCCTTCTGACGTCGTGTTCCGGTCGAAACAAGGATGCCGTTGCCAGCGACGATGCTGTCTGACCAACCCGCGTTGACGTCCGGCAGCAGTTTCCAGCTTTTGCCGGCGTCCTGGCTGATCTTGAACTGACCGTCGCCGCGACCAACGGCAAACAGTGTGTCGCCCACACTTTTGACGAATGGATGTCCGTCCCAGCTCAGCGAGTCCTGCACTTCCTGCCAGGTGTTTCCGTGGTCCTCAGAACGCCAGCGCCGACCATTCCACAGGCCGACAACTACGTTGTTCGCCACCGCCAGACCGCCGCCCGAACCTTCCGTGCGTACAACTTCCCAATCAATGAAGTTGCGTGAACGACGGATTGTCCCCGGAGCTCCCCAGCCGTATTGCGCATAGAACCAGCCGTCGGCACTCGAAGCCAGTCCGGTGAAAGAACGTGGATCGTGATCACATTCGACATAGTGTGGGTCGTCTTTCTCGCACCAGCAACGAGCAATGTTGTCGTCCGAGCGATCATGAATCCACGTGACGCCATCATCAATCGACATGATCGTGCGGCCCAACTTACCGGCGGCAAGAAAGACATCGGTCTTGTTGGCATCCTGCGCGTTCAGTGTTCCGGCGTTCGCACTGCTGACGATCAATAGTGCGGCAAGTACGTTTCGCCATGCGAACAGCCAGTGTCGGGAAGTTTTGATGATCATTGGGTGGGGGTTCCTTGAAGGCTTTGGGCCCATCGCGACCGATGAGCTCACGAAAATGTGTGCTCGAAGGAGCATGCCGAAACTCATGGCGAGTTCCGCTACGCAATGATGTCGTGGACGACTTCGCCGTAGACGTCGGTTAATCGGAAGTCGCGACTGTTGTGGCGATAGGTCAGTTGTTCGTGATCGAGCCCCAGCAGATGCAGAATGGTGGCGTGCAGGTCGTGGTGCGAGACGGGATTCTGGATCGCGTGCATGCCGAGTTCGTCGGTGGCTCCGTAGCTGATCCCGGGCTTCAGACCGCCGCCAGCCATCCACATGGTGAATCCATAATGATGATGACCGCGTCCGAGAACGGATCGTTCTTTGCGTTCTTCTTCAAACGGTGTTCGACCAAATTCCGTCGCCCACACAACCAGCGTTTCGTCCAGCAGACCGGTTCGCTTCAGATCCTGAATCAACGCCGCGATGCCTCGGTCGGTTCGTTTCGCGTTCTTCCGATGGTTTTGCTCAAGCCCGCCTCGATTTCCATGAGCGTCCCATTCACGTCCCTTTGCCCCGTCGAGAATTTCCACGAAGCGCACACCGTTCTCCACGAGTCGACGTGCGGTCAGACATTTTCGGCCAAAGTCTGTGTCGCCATACAGTTGCCGCGTTTCTGCGGATTCGCGGCTGAGGTCGAAGATTTCGGGCGCCGAGGCCTGCATGTCGAACGCTGTTTCCAACGCGGCGATCCGAGCTTTCAAATCGCTTTGCGCGGGGTGTCTGGCTTCGTGGATCGCATTCAGCCTTTGCATCAATTCAATTTGTTGCTGCTGGTTGGAACGGTCGTGGGCAGACTTGAGGTACTCAAGCGGTTCGCGGCCCGCAGCGACATCTGCCAGTGTTGCCTGGTTGACTCCAGGTAGATACGCCGAATCATAAACAGCTCGCCCACCCACTGAGCGACCGTCGGCCATCACCACAAAGCCCGGCATGTTTTGGTTCTCCGTGCCAAGGCCGTGCGTCACCCACGATCCGAGACTCGGATGTCCCTTGCGCGGATACCCGGTGTGCATCAGGACTTCGCCGACGACATGGATTGGCGAATCGGTTCGCATCGACTTGATGAATGTGATGTCGTCGACGACTTTCGAGAGTTCGGGAAATATTTCGCTGACCCACGCTCCACATTGCCCGTGTTGTTTGAATGAAAAGATGGGCGGAAGAATGCGGCAGTGGTCGAACGTTTTTTCTGGATTGAATCCGGCCAGTTCTTCGGCGGAAAAAATGTCTCCGGCCAGTTTTCCGGCTCGACGATGCAATTCCGGCTTGGGGTCAAAGGTTTCCAGCTGGCTTGCACCACCAACCATAAACAAAAAGATCACGTTCTTCGCGCGAGGTTTTCTGTGAGCAGTGTCGGCGACGGCGGAAGTTGGGTTCGCGAGCAAGTTGGAAAACGCGACGCTGCCAAGTCCGAGTCCCTGCAGGATATCGCGGCGATTGAATTGTGGTGGAGTTGCTCCGCAACTCGACGCCGAGTCGCGGAGCGACTCAGCCACAGAACGATTCGACAATAATGAACGTTGGGAATCAATCGACATAGATAAACTCGTTAAGGCCCATGATCGCGTGACAGTATTCGACAAGCAACGCCTTCGGTGGAACGCTTTCATCTTTTGGGGTCAGGAATTCCACACCAAGGCGAAGTTCCTCATCACCGGGAGGCCGAGAAAGGGCGATGGCGTAAATCCGCGCGACCTTGTGAGAGAGATCGGCTGCATCGGCCGTCTCCTTCACAATTCGGTCCGCAAATCGTTTCGTCTGTTCCAACACGAAGGGCGAATTCATCATAAACAGCGAGCTTGCCGGCGTTGTGCTCGTCCCTCGAACGCCAACGCTGAATTCGTTGTCCGGCGGGTCGAACATTTTCAAGACCGGATGAAGGTCCATTCGTGGCGACATCAGATAGATGCTGCGTCGCCAGGTTTCCGTTACATCGTGGAACTCTTTCTTGCGACTGCCAATGGGAATGCTGGGACCGAACATTTCGCTTTGCAGCGAAGCGGCGACACTCAGCAGATGATCGCGAATCGTTTCGGATTCCATGCGTCTCGGCATTCGATGCCACAGATATTCGTTGTAGGCGTCACGCTGGATACGTTCGGCATCGTTACTCGCCGATCTTCGCCAAGCCGAACTCCGCAGTATCAGACGATGAATGGGTTTCAGCTTCCAGCGTTCTTCGATCAGTTTTGCGGCCAGCCAATCCAGCAGTTCCGGATGTGTTGGTGGCGACGACAGGCGACCGAAATCGTTTGTCGCACTGACCAGACC
>CALFOL010000333.1 GCA_937919915.1 uncultured Planctomycetaceae bacterium | reverse complement strand
CATCGCCAACCGCCTCGGCCTGATCTTCGTGAAGATCAACGGCCCAGCGCTCGGCCACCATGTGACGTCACTGGATCCATCGGAAGCTACGAACGCGGGAGCTCGCGAAGAAGTCGAAAAGCTGAACCTCGCTCTGGAAATGGGCGACAACGTCATGATCTATCTGGACGACATCCAGCACACGAACCCCGAGTTCCTGCAGAAATTCATTTCACTGTGTGACGCTCAGCGAAAAATTGAGGGCGTCTATAAAGGCAGAACGCGAACTTACGACCTGCGAGGCCGAAAAGTGTGCGTTGTGATGGCCGGGAATCCGTACACGGAAAGCGGCGAGAAGTTCCAGATCCCGGACATGCTGTCTAACCGAGCGGACATCTATAACCTCGGCGAAATCATCGGCACCTCCAGCGATGCCTTCGAAATCAGCTATCTGGAGAACGCACTCACTTCGAATCCGGTGCTGGCAAAACTGGCCAGCCGCAGTCAGCAGGACGTGTACTCCATCATCAGAATGGCGAACAACGAATCCCGCGATGGTGTAGAACTGGAAGGCAACTATTCCCTGGAAGAAATCACCGAAGTCGTCAGCACAATGCAAAAGCTGATGCGAGTTCGCGATGTGATCCTGACGGTGAACAAGGAGTACATTCGTTCGGCCGCTCAAAGCGACGACTAGCGTACAGAACCATCGTTTAAGCTGCAGGGTTCTTACCGCAACATGAATCGCATCGCTGAGAAGGTGGTACCGATCATGAACGATGCCGAACTCACGTCGCTCATTGTGTCGAACTACGAAAACGATGCTCAGACGCTGACATCAGGCACTGAAGCCAACCTGCTGAAGTTTAAGGAGCTCACAGGGCTGCTCACCGATGTGGAAACAGAACGCTGGAACGACATCAAACGCACATTCCGGGAAAATGTGAAACTGAAGGGGTTCAGCAGCGACGACAAAACCGGTCAGGTCATCGCCACGTTGGGCAATCTCAGCGACGGCCTGGACGCGATCCGCAAGGCCATGTCCGCCGGCGTCAACCAGCTGACAGAGCAAGCAGGGCTGGCCGCCCAGACGCCGGACATCGCACCAACCAGTGCCATGTTGTCACAGGAAGCGGCCGTGACTGCGATCACAGATGAACTCGCCGCATTGAAATCGGGGCTGGCGGCGATCAACGAATCGTTATCGACAGGCGTCTCGCAGCTGGCGACCGCGGCGGAAGCCTTCGGCACTGGTGCCACGGTCGCACCGTCGCATGCTGTTGCTGCCCCATCAGGCAACCTGAGTTTCGATCCGAGTAAGCTGACGATCGTGAACAAGATCCCGCCAACAGTGGTCTCGATCCTGAAGCAGCAGTTCCGCCTGATGAACAAATGGATGCAGCCGATCCACGAAGCCACTCAGAACCAGCGAGCGGAAATGTTTGAACTCCGAACTCAGCTGGAAGAATGCATCGACCTCTACCGCAAACTAATCCGCCGGATCGAAAAATAACTCCTCCGCCCTCAGACGAGCGGGGCACGTAAGTGCTCGCTTAACGCTGCGGCGACCTTTCGCTCGGCGCTGTTCATTAATAGCTGTTGCCGGAAGTTTGAGCAGGAGGAAACAGAGCAAGCAGAGTTGCCGCTGGACCTGGTCTCTGAATTCTCCATTAAGCCACGACTTACCGGCAATCTTTGCCTGTTAAACCTTAACGGTTCTACCGGTTATGTCAGTTTTACGGATGATGCAAAGTTTGACGGTCGTTCTGACGATATCGATTGTGAGGGAACGTCGAGTTCTTCGTGGGGCAGCGTGCTTATGCTCTCAGGGCCAGTTAACAGCCCTGTTGCCCACACGAATTTCACGTCTTTGTTGGTTCCTGCAGGCTGACGCATCGTGATTGCACGATGCAACAGGGAGTCATTCGAGTGCAAATGCCGCAATCCAGATTCACAGTAGTGATGATGCTGGCCGCAATTCTGTTACAGGGCTGCGCGACAGGACCATTTCGACTGCAATACCTGTGGCCTCAGGATGAAGGTCTGTCCTACTACGTCGACAAGGCTTCGGCCATCGAGTATCCGGTCGAAACAGAAGAGCGAACCCCCGACCGAAATCTGTTCAGTGCGCCGCGCAACATTCGCAGCATGGACGAAGTCAACCCCCGTTCCGTCACCCTGCACGAATGCAAGTTGATGGCATTGTCGAAGGGCGTCGCCATTCGCGACGCCAGTTCACTGGGTTCACCCGGCAACCCGATTCTTTCTCGACCAGCTCAGGCCGCGTCGATTCTGGACCCCGCGATTCAGGCAACCGGATTCCTGTTCGGCAACCGTGGCTACGAAGCCGCTCTGGCCGACTTCGATGCTCTGGCCACTTCAAACCTGACGTGGGGCCGCAACGAAGTTCCGCAGAACGCGTTGAACACGGGCGTCGGAAATCTTCAGAGTCCAGGGACTTTGGTCCAGGAAACATTCTCATGGCAGTCCCGACTGGAAAAAACGTTCGGCAACGGTGGTACGGCCGCGATTCAAGCTGATACCACATATGACGGCAGCAATCGCAGTCCAGCGTTTCAGCGATTTCCATCATCGTATTCAGGCCTCATGCAGATGGAATATCGCCAGCCATTGTGGGCCGGATCAGGTGCTGAGTACACTCGTATCGCAGGTCCGCAGAACTCCAGTCTGCGAGGCGTCTCCGGAGTTTCTCAAGGCGTGCTGATTTCGCGCATCAACGGCGACATCGCTTTGACTCAGTTCGAGCAATCGGTCGCCACTTTGATTCGGGACGTAGAACGCGAATACTGGGACCTGAATCTGGCGTTGAGACTGTATGAATCCGAGCGAGATGCGTTTAGTGACCTGTTAGTCTTTCGCCAGGAACTAAAGGACCGCGAAGAAGCGGGTGACGCGTTGACCCAGGCAGAAGGTCAGATTTTCGAAGCAGACGCTCGGCTGCGTGGTTCACTGGCAGATGTTCTGGATCGAGAAGTCCGTCTGAGACGCTTGTGCAATCTTCCACTGAACGATGGAGACTTCCTGTATCCAATAGATCTTCCATCGGAAGCAAGGCTTGAACCGATGTGGGAAGCATCGCTGCAGGAAGCATTCGCACATCGAGTTGAGCTACGGCGACAGAAGTGGGAAATCAAAAGTCTGGAACTGCAACTCAAAGCTGCCAATAGCCTGACCCGTCCTCGACTCGACGGCGTGACGCAGTACCGAGTCAACGCGTTAGGCGACAGGTTCGGGTTTAACGGCAACGATGATCAGCCACTGCATTCTATGGTTGACAATCTGGTTAGCGGACAAAACACGGGCTGGAGTGCAGGCTTTCAGTTGTCTATGCCAGTGGGTCTCCGATTGGCTCACACGCAGGTTCGTAACTACGAATTGCGAATGCGAAAAGCCAAGGCGATGCTGCACGAACAGGAATGGGAAATTGCCTACGAACTGGCAGGCAGCATGCTGGAAATGCAGCGGTGGTATGAACTGGCAGATGCCACCACAAAACGGGTCGAATCCAACACCAATAATGCAAAGCTGGCAGAAGAACGCTTCCGGGATTCCGACAGAAATACATCGGACAATATGAATCAGGTGCTGCAATCGAAAATTCGCGAGCGTGACGCCAGACAAGGCTACATGCGAAGCATCATCGAATACAACAAAGCCATCGCAGAAATGAGGTTCCGCAAGGGAACAACACTGACCGAAAGTTCGATCTATCTTGCTGAAGGCAACTGGCATCCGGCTGCCGCACCGTTCGCGATGCAGCGAGCCGTTCAGCGAACTCGTTCGAAGGACGCTCACCGATTGCGAGTCGATACGGAAGAATTTGTCGGGGGATCTGCACCGGGTAGTTGGGAGTCGTTGGGGCTGGACACCAGACCATCCATTCCTGGCGTGCTGAATGAGGCTGCGTCACAAGGCAACATGAAGTCACCGGCTGTTCCAAAGAGTCCGTATCAGGATTTCGAACCTCCAATGGTTCCGCCAGCCGATGAGCCTGGACTTTTGATTCCGGCACCGCCGAGTACACCAGCACCAGTCCCACAAGCGGTGGAACCAGCCGCAGAAATCATCACACGAGCGAATACATTGCGTGCACGCACAACCAGAAACAGTCTGGCTCCCGCAATCGGTGAGTTCGAAGTCGACAGTGTTGGTCGTGTAAGGTTTTAAGTCGATGCGTCTTGGAATTCTAGGTGGAACGTTCGATCCGATTCATTACGGTCATCTGTTGCTGGCAGAAACGTGTCGTGAACAGCTGAACCTGACGGAAGTTCGTTTGCTGCCTGCCGGAGCTCCGCCGCACAAGACCGGCAAAGGAATCACCGACGGACACACGCGTGCCGACATGGCGCAGCTGGCAATCTCCGGTTACCCGGAGTACAGAGTTGATCGCCGTGAAATTCGCCGCGACGGTCCTTCGTTCACCGTTGATACGTTGACGGACTTTCGAGCGGAATTCCCGGAGGCGGAATTGTTTTTTCTGCTGGGCGCGGATTCTCTACGCGATATGCCCATGTGGAAGCAACCGGAACGCATTCTGGAACTGGCCACGGTGGTGGCTGTCAACCGGCCGGGACTTGCGATCCCGTCACCGCAACAGGTGATCGACTGGGTGGGCGACGATTTTGCCAGGCAGATCACAGTCCTGTCGATGCCTGGAACAGATCTTTCTGCGACAGCTTTGCGGCAACGCGTGGCCAAGGGCAGAAATCTCAGATTCATGACGCCGCGTGCTGTGGAGATGTTCATCATCCAACATCAGATCTACGCCGCCGGCGCGAACTCAGGGGATGGGCTGCGGGCTTAGAGCGGTTTCTTATTGTTGTGAACGGTACTCGCTCGCGGGAGCAGGCATTCTTCGATCGAAAAGGCGCCCCGCGGCCACAAGTCAGCGTAATACGCTGTAGACGAATCAGATTACGCAACTCGACAATTCGCCCTACAAAACACTGTGTTTTTCCAGGCACGATGATCAGTTGTAATGAACTTCTGGGAATCTCCGTCCGAATCGCGTAGAATCCGTGGTCGCTTCCTCGGCACTCCCACACGTTCATTTCGATGCCAGAAGACCCCAAAATTCCATTCAGCGCCGGACAACCGCAGCACCTTTTTAAAGGACCTGCCAATTGGTTTACGCTGAGGGTCCCTGGCGACCTGCACATCGAACAGACAGAAGCGTTTCTTGAAGTACGCCCCGCAGCAGTTTCGGTATCCGAAGATGCTGAGGATTTGGAACGACGGTTTCCATGGTCGATGACGTTGTACGCCGCGTGGGTCGACGACAATGAGCCGGAGACGAGGGCAGCATCATTCGACCCCGCCAATCTTTTTCCCAAAGTCCTAAACTCAGCCCGTGTCGCACCGTTGACGGTCACCGCCAAGTGCCAAACATGGGCAGGCACCTCCGTTCGGCCGACTTCTGGTGCCTGGTGGAAGTGGTTGCTGAGCAAGCCAAAACCGTATGCATGGCGGTTGTGGATCATCGAGTACAAAGACATCATCGTCGTGGCCAGCCTGCAGGCAAAATCCGGCGTCCCCTTGCCCGCGAATGACGTGGCAGCCTGCGAATCTCTGTTGAATTCCATTCGCTTTGCCGAGGTCCTCGCGCGGCCTCCGGAATTGTTCCGCAGCGACGTCATTGCATTGGCACGAAAGCACTTTCCCCTGCTGACTACAGTCGCGTCGGAGAACTTCAGCGTCAGAATCAGCGATTCGAATGTCAACCTGGCGAATTTTTATCGTTCGTACATTCACGAACCGGAACGACTACAACAGATCGTGCTGCCGGGACTGACAACTGTCGTGCGACTTCAGGAATGGGGGGCTGAACAACTGATGCCTCCACTGGAAGACGTCGCAGATCGCATTATGCCAATGCTGTACCCCGAAACGGACGCGGACAGCAGTCTCGCGGAATTCGTCAGCGTTCCCTGGGTCGGTGGACTGACCATCATGTTTGTGCTGGACGAAGATTCGACGTATCGCTTCGTGCACATGAAGATGCTGGAAATGTGGCAACTGTCCGTCGACGATCTGGAAGAACTGGCGATGGAGAATCTGGAACTTTACGCGCGTGACAATCCACTGGAAGTGACGCTGATTGGCGAAGGCGATGATCCGCGAATGCTGGTTCCAGTGCAGCCCAACGCTTACAACAGCGTGCGACTGCTCGGCGATCATCTGCACAGTCGTCTGCGCCAGATGCTGGGAGCCGAACTGGTTGTCGGCGTGCCCAACCGTGATTTTTTTGTGGCGGTTTCCCTGAAACACCCACAGCTTGTGGGACAGGTGCAACAACGCGTCATCGAAGACTATCAATCGATGCACCACCCACTGACGCAAAGGTTGCTGGTGATATCTGCTGATGGAGTCAGTGAGTATTGCGAAGACTAATCGCATGAATTCACTGAAACACGTCGCGTTTGCGGGTGGCGGCTCAGGCGGACATCTGTTTCCGGCGATCGCAATCGCACAGACGCTGTTGACTCGACAGATCGCGACGCAGTTGACGTTCCTGACCAGTTGTCGCCCGATCGATCAGCGTGTCATCGAATCATCCGGCCTTCCCACAGACAAGGTGCGCTGTATTCCGCTGCCGTTGTCATCGTCAGCAGGACGTATTGCGTACGGCATCAAGGTTGCCAGAGCGTTTGTACAGTGTCGCACCGAAATGAAGACGGACCGGCCGGAGATTGTGATCGGGCTCGGCGGCTTCGCATCCGTGCCAGGTGTGCTGGCCGCAGCATGGTTAAAGATCCCCATCGTGTTGATAGAAACGAACGCGATTCCAGGGGCGGCGAATCGTTTCCTAAGTCGATTTGCGAAGACAACATTCTCCGGGTGGCCGATGTCAAAACGAGTTCGGCAAAGCTGGCGTTCTGAGATCGACGATGTCGGTATTCCTCTGCGGACTGAATTTTTCAATATCTCGCGTACAGCATCACCATCACCGACGCTGCTGATTCTTGGCGGAAGCCAGGGAGCATCACGTGTGAACGAACTGGTCCTGCATGCGTTGAGTGTATGCCGAAATGAGTTAGCGGATTGGCACATCATCCATCAGGTTGGAGCCCACAATGCTGCGACCGTTGCTGCCGAGTATCAACATCGCGGAATCAGCGTTGACGTGACGGAGTTCGTTCAGAACATCCCGCAGGTATTGAGTACCACTGATGTGATCATCAGCCGCTGCGGCGCAGTGACGCTGGCGGAAATTGCCGCGGCCGGATGTGCATCGGTGTTGATTCCGTTAAGCAGTTCCGCTGATGCTCACCAACAGGCGAATGCTCAGATCTTTGCCGATGCACGCGCCAGCCGGGTGGTTGATGAACGATCGGCCGACGCGATACAGCAGCTGACAGATGCCGTTATGGAACTCTGTACTTCCAGTGCTGTTCGCCATGAGCTGTCAACACACGCCAGATCACTCGCAACGCTGGACGCGACTGAGCGGATCGTTGACAGCTTGTCACGATGATGATCGGCCTACCTCTTAAACATGGCGTGGCCACGATCACCGCGACTCAGCAGGTACGCCATCAAATCCAGAATTTCATCCTGCTGCAGACTATTCAGTAATCCTTTGGGCATCATTGAAACTTTGGATTCGACCATTTCTTCGATCAGCTTGCGGTCAACGCCCGTCAGGGCTCCGGGTTTCATCATGTCGGTTTGTACTTGAAATGAATCACCCGCCAGATTGATGATCCGCCCAACGACCACTTTGCCATCCGTCGTCAAAACCTGTACACTGCCGTACTGATCACTGATCTGCTTGCTGGGCTCCATCACGGATTCAAGCACATCACGCCGACTGAATCGCCCGGACAGGATTGTGAGGTCAGGCCCCACCGATCCACCCTGATTGTCAAATCGGTGGCACGCAAAGCATGTCGCTGCCCCGAACATCTGCCGACCGCGATCGAAATCTCGCTTCGTCAGACCGGTTTCCAGCAGCGGCACCAGTTCGTCCATTGTCCACTCTTTAACGAACGATCGTGGAGAGGCGGTAAACACTGGCACATCCGTTTCCGGCTTCGCATCCAGAATTGGCTGCAGCCGCGTTTTGTCAGCGTCCGACAGTTTTGCCACAGCATCCGCCTTGATGTTACTGACAAACAGCTGAAAGCTGGAACCACCCGCATACCCAGCGGCGCGCGTAAACCACTTAAAATAACGTTCCTGCAGTTCCGAGGCATCACCCAATGCTAACCACCGTCACTGCTGAAATCAATGAGCTGCGTCC
>CALFOL010000332.1 GCA_937919915.1 uncultured Planctomycetaceae bacterium | reverse complement strand
CGAATTGAGCTTCCCGGCCAAAGGCCCGTCGCGTTTTCACGAGCGGCGTCATAGAGACGAGCTCCGTCATCAGGGAATCGCTGAGATGTGTAGAGAGCGATGGCCAAACTCACTCGCTACAGCATATTACGCTGATTTGTGGCCGCGAGGAACGCATTGCGATTGAAGAATGCCTACTCCCGCGAGCGAGTATCGTTCACAACAATAAGTGAACGGTTCTAAGTCACCTACGTCCACCTCGAAAATCTTCCGCGTGGGATTTACAACAGGCTTTGGATGGCCTGCCCCTGGTCGGTGATCGGCACCGGGCGATCGCCGTCGTAGAGGTTCTTTGAGGGATCGATCTGCATGCCCGCAAGGATCGTGGCGAATGCGTCCGGGACTCCAACGGGATTTTCGACCGCTTCCATCGCCAGCTCATTGCTGACACCGTACGCTCCGCAGTGATTCAAGCCACCGCCAGCGACGACCATCGTAAAGCACTTCGAATGGTGGCCTCGACCACCGCCGGAATCGAACTGCGCCGGCCGGCCGAACTCGCTGTTAATGATGATCATTGTGCTGTCGAGCATCCTGCGGGATTCCAGATCCTGCATCAACGCCGCTAGCCCCTGGTCCAGCTCCTGAATCAGCAGGTGCTGGTTCAGCTGGCCATCGTTGTGAGTATCCCAGCCGGTGCCGTTGCGGAAGTTCATATTCATTGACACCTCAATGAATCGCACACCCGACTCACACAACCGCCGAGATGCCAGCAGGCGCTGTCCGAATCCCTGGCCGTATTTGTTACGCAGGTCGTCGGATTCTGTTTTCAGGTCAAAGACTTTCATGAAGTCCGGACCGGCCAGCTTTAGGCTTTCGGTCATCGCCGAATTGTATTGGCTGAACAATCGGTCTGAGCCGAACTTTGCGGTGCCAGCATCACGGACGGTGCCCAGCAGTTGTTCACGACGGGTGCGGCGAGCGGCGTTGATATCGGGCGGCAGAGACAACCCGGCGGGCCCACTATCGAGATCGGTGAGATATACGAACCCCGCTTTTTGACCAAGAAAACCAGGACCGCGAGTCAAATTCGGATATCCAATCACCATATACGCGGGGACTCCATCCGTTGCCGCTCCGCGTTCGTGAGCAATGATTGATCCAAGCGACGGGTATTGCACAGTGCCCGTTGTCGGACGGCCGGTATGCATGCGGTTTGTGGCGGCGGCGTGTTCGTCCACAACGTTGTGATTCACGGTTCGCAGTGCGGTAACGCGATCCATCAGCTTTGCCGTGTGTTTCAGGTGTTCACAGACCTGAACGCCTGGGACCGCTGTATCGATGGCCGGATAGTACGACCCTGCCTTCCTGGCTTTCGCGTCTCCGACAGCTTTGGGGTCGAAGGTGTCAATCTGCGCCATCCCGCCACCCAGCCAAATCATGATGCAATGCTCGGCTTTGCCAAGGCGCACCGGGGGCGTCTTCGCATCGAGTGCTGACACGCCGACACAGGATGCTATCGCGGTGGCGGAAGATTGCAGAAAGGATCGTCTCTTCATGATGAGGTTTCTTAGTCGTGTTTAGGGACCAAAATATTGGACGTTGGTTTCGTTTCGACTGTAAGTCTGATGTCTGTTGAGTTCGTTCGTTTAACCCGACGCCAACGGCGAGGAAGGAACTTCCAGGGCAGCCTCGCCGCTGGCATCGGGTTAAACGCGGTTGAACGGCTGGCGTTAGGGAATAAGAATCATTTCCGGACTGTTCAACAGGGACCATACCGCGTCTTCTGCTCGTTCACGCCACTCTGCCTGCAGGTAACGTGTCGGCGGTGGTCCGCGACGAACCAGCTCCTGCATCTCAACCTTAATCACGTTTGCTTCGGTGTTCAGATGATTCGACCAGCTGACATAGGGGAATTTGGGATCTTCGTGCGCCGTGCCGATGTCCTGTTTCGGAACCACCCGCTGGTCGTAGTCCGGCTGTAGTAAAGCGACAAATTGTTGGTGTTCCGCTTCCGTTGGCAGACGTGTCAGTAACCGCAGAAACAGTTCATCCACCAGATCTTCCACCGGCTGCGCCTTCAGCATTGCTGATGTCAGTCCGCTGTCGTCTGTGAGACGAGTCAGCCAGATGCCCAGCGATCCGTTAGCGAGCACACCTGGTTGAATCAGGTTCGCTTCTTCTTCGCGGTCTGTTTTTGGTTCCGGGCGGGAGTTTCTCCAGCCGAACGCTTTCAGTACATCCGCCACTGCTTGAATTCGGGGCAGTGCCAGACTGGGACGGTCGCGTTCGTTGGCCAGCGTGGTGAATTCCCACGATCGCTTCGGGTAGCCGAAATTCATGAAGGTATTTGCCGGCAGCGTGCCTTCCACATCCATCGTGAGTTGCTCTGTCTGCAAATGTCGTCCGGCAGCATGCACGGCCGAATCCACGATTTGTTCGGCCGACATACGTCGTCGATACGGTCCGGCAAAATGTCTGTCACGCGACGGCGGAAGGTCGGATGCCTCACGTTGGTAGGCGTGGCTGACCAAAATCCGGCGAGTCAACTGCTTCAGATCGTAGTCAGCGCTGATCAGTCCGTCGGCGAGTGTTTCCAGCAACTCCGGATTTAATGGTGGGCTGGCTTCCCAGTCGTCGACAGGGTCGACCAGGGCCGCGCCCATCAGACGTTTCCACACACGATTCGCGATGACTTCTGCAAACCTGCGAGAAGCGGTGACCTGGGCCGCCAGTTGTTCGCGTGTGTCATCCGGTTTCTGCAGCAGGGCTTCGTCAACCAGCGGAGCGAGCTCGGCGAATGGGAAATGCGCGGCGATGTCGGCCCCGGCTTTCAGGCTGACTTCAATCAGTGATTTGCGTTCCTGTTTTTCGAAGAACGCGGCAGGCACGGTGCTGGTTTTTGGCAGTTTAAGCGCCTTGCGATCCAGCATTGCTGCCATCTGAAACAGATCGGCCTGCTTCCACTGATGATAGGGAGCGTCGTGGCAGCGGGCACACTTCATGTTGACGCCAAGAAACGCGGACGCGATCACCTGGCCTTTCGCCGCCATCGGGACATCATTCTGCGACGCCACGGAAAAACCAGCGGCTCCACCACCCCACGTGCTGCCGCGCATCAGAATCAGTTCGGTCGCAAAACGATCGATGGGCTTGTTGTCAATCAGCGCTTCGTGAATCCAGTACCGAAACGGTCCGGTGTTATTCAGAGTTGGCTTCAACAGATTTGGGTTTTCCGCCAGCACGTCCTGCCAATAGCCAACCCAATTATCTGCCCAGCGATCGTCGTTCAACAGACGGTCGATCAGTTGCTCGCGTCGATTTACGGCAGCGTCGGTGAGGAACGCCATGGCTTCAGCAACGGTCGGTGGCACACCGACCGTGTCGATGAATACCCGGCGCAAAAACGTGTGGTTATCAACAATGGCCGGTACTTCGATACGCTGTGACGTCATTGTCGGCATCTGTGCGCCGTCTGTAATCCACTGCTTTACGATGTTGATTTGTTCAGCAGTCAGTCCGTCGCCCTTGGGAGGCATGCGGTAGTCGTCCGCTGCCGCGTTCACTAGCTGAAACAGATAACTGTCGTGGGGTTTTCCGGGAACGACGGCAGGCTCTCCGGATTCGCCACCCTGCAGCAATCTGGCTCGTTCTACAATCAACAGGCCACCTTGTTCTTTTTGGCCGTGACAGCGGGTGCAATGTGCGTCAAAGATCGGCTGGACGTGTTGTGTGAAGAATGCTGATGCTGGTGTTTCGCGGCCACTGTCTGTTGTGCCGACGGCGGCGTTTGATTCTTTGATGCGACCGGCGATCAAGTCGTCTATCGACTGCGGTTTCGACTGGTGCATGACAGACTGTCGAGCGTGGTTGTGGCGGCGTTGCCAAAAGTCCGTCAGCATTGCGTTGGCCTGTTGCCGCCGACTTTGATCAAGGTTGGTCAGCTTAAGGGATTGACCACTGACAAATGATTGCCAGCCGTCATCTGTCAGTGGGTATTCGGAGACGGACGACAGCAAATAGAACATACTGTCTCCGGAAGCGACCGCCACGCAGGTCTCACCGAACTCCGCCCGATAGTTCGGGCCACCGACGATGATCTCGTACAAAAAACGATGCGACTTGCCATCACTGGTGAAGCTTACAATGTGTTCGTTGTCGCTCATGGCATGAGGCCTCATGTCGGGCCGCGGTACTTCGGGAATCGGATCGACCACATGATGAGCTCCAGAGCGATTCTGTTGAGCAGGCGTGGTCAGCATCACGACGTCGTCAATCTTCAGCCGCGCCAAACCTCGCGTGCGAGCCAGCAACTGGTGTTCGCCCTCTGGCAGAACGATGTCCGCCCAGGCGCGTACAAACAACGTTTTGCCCCAGTCTTCGCGCACTCCCCACGAGTCGTATTTGTGTGGCAGGCGAACGAACGCCATTTCGTCCTGATGCCATTCGGTCAGCGGCTCATCGGTTTCCAGCGGCAGTTCAGCGATCGAATCGACAGGACCGAACAATTGCACGGTGACTTTGCCAGGCAGAATTGTTGGCGGTTTTACGGGCGGCGGATTCCAGCGAAAGCGAGCCTTCAGTTCATCTGTGGAAACTTCGCGACGATGAACGGTCAGGTTATCGATTGCGCCGTCCAGCGAGTTGCCGATGTTTCCGGCCATCGTGGAGCCAATCCAGACATCGTCATTATCGACGACGGGAGGCTGTTCGGTCGCTCCGCCCATGTCCCATTTGCCAAAGACGTTTTTACCATCAATGAAGCCGCGAATACTTTTAGGCTCGCCGAATTTGTAGCTAACGGCAACATGATGCCAACGACTTCCGGAAGAAAAGCCAGACGTCGAAGTCCATCGATGCCAGTCTCCTTTGTGTGTTTCTGACGGACGACTGCGAAACAAAAAGTTCACACAGCTTTGGCCGTTTTGTTTCCGGAGTCGGAATGCCCAGTTCTGATTGTTTGAGGCCTGTCCGCTGTTGCCTGTCCGCCCCTTGCTGACAATACACATGTTTTCACCTGACTTGTCAACGCGTACCCAGGCCTCCAGCGTGATGGCATCACCGTTGTCGAAATCCCAACGTGTTTCCTCTGCGGTGTCGGTGATCGACAACCACGCAGGAGCCTTCAATTCCAGCACCTTGTTTTCGGCAGGGAATTCCGGATAACGCGGCTGCTGGAGTTCGCTGGCGGCTATCCGGATTTCTCCATGAATGTCCCCTGCCAGATCGTCGGTGGAATCAAACGCCCAGTGCGCTATTGGCTGAGAGTCACCGTTCTGTGATTCGTCAGCGAGTAGATAATCTGCGCCGCAAAGCAACAGCAAATGGAGGGCAATCATACATCGTGCCATCGTGGATTCGTTCCTGGTGGGAATGGAACATGGGAGAGGCCACGATATTAGCGTGTCGAATGTCGTAATGAAAACGCAGAAACCGCGACATGGCCCAGATGTCGATGTTTCCGGGCGCCAATCGTGCAAACTTCCCGAATCCGGACTCGGAGAGTGTGCCACTGGCAAAGCCGGTAAAGCCAGTGCCTTGCCCGTTCCCGGAGTGGCAGAAGATTCTGCACTGACGCAGCCAGTGGCACACAATGTGAATGCACTCGTGTCCTGAACGGCCTACCGACCACGGCGTTTTCCGCCGCGCCCCTTCTTCTTTGTGCCGGCGGTCTTTGACGCGTTTGCGGGAACCGGCTGACCGATCTTCTTCTTTAGCTCATGTACGCGGTCGCGCAACTGAGCCGCTCGTTCGAAGTCGAGTTGTTCCGCAGCCTGCAGCATTTCCGCTTCCAGTTCCCGAATGAATTCCTCCGTCACAAACTGCTCTTCGGAAGAAATCCCCACCGCCTCACGTTCAACCTGTCGTGCCGCGATTTCTTCTTCGATACCTCGGCGAATGGATTTCTGAATCGTCTCGGGAGTAATCCCATGCTCTACATTGTATGCCGTCTGCAGCTTGCGACGACGATTGGTTTCGTCGATCGCCTTCTGCATGCTGTTGGTGACTTTGTCAGCATACAAAATAACTTCCGCATTGACGTTTCGAGCCGCTCGCCCAATCGTTTGAATGAGGCTGGTTTCACTGCGGAGGAAGCCCTCTTTGTCGGCGTCCAGAATGGCAACCAGAGAAACCTCCGGCAAGTCCAGACCTTCGCGCAGCAGGTTGACGCCCACAACCGCATCGTGCACACCTTCTCGCAATTCACGCAGCACTTCGACACGTTCAATAGCCGTCAGTTCCGAATGCAGCCACTCACAGCGGATCCCCTGTTCTTTCAGATATCCTGCCAGGTCTTCCGCCAGTCGCTTGGTCAGGGTCGTCACCAATGTGCGGTCGCCGCGCTCGGTTCTATCGCGGATGGCTTCCAGCAGATGTGGCACCTGTCCGCGTGCCGGGACAATATGAATCACTGGATCCACCAATCCCGTCGGACGAATCAACTGCTCAACGACTTCGCCTTCGGATTGCTCCAGCTCCCAGGCGGCGGGTGTGGCTGAAACCAGAATCAGGCTCTTCTGTTTGCTGTTCCATTCATCAAACTGCAGCGGTCGATTGTCTTTGGCCATGGGAATTCGGAAACCGTGTTCCACCAATGTCGACTTCCGAGCCTGATCGCCGGCATACATGGCTCGAATCTGAGGAATCGTGGCGTGAGATTCGTCGACCACCATCAGGAAGTCATCCGGAAAGAAGTCGTACAGCGTATACGGCGGTTCGCCTGGTTTACGCCCGGCCAAAGCGCGGCTGTAATTCTCGATGCCCGGGCAAAAGCCGGTTTCCCGCATTAGCTCCATGTCATACCGCGTTCTTGCGGCCAATCGCTGAGCTTCCAGCAGTTTTCCTTCTTTGCGAAACCATTCCAGTTGCGAATCCAGTTCTTCGCGAATCTCCTCCAAAGCACCGTCGATACGGCTTTGCGGCAGTACGAAGTGTTTTGCGGGGTAGATGTAGATGTCCTGGAGAGACTTGGATTCTCGTCCGCTGACGGGATCGATCACACACAGCTTTTCGACTTCGTCGCCCCACAGCTCAATGCGGTAAGCGAACTCTTCGTACGCGGGCCAGACTTCTATGACATCGCCGCGTACGCGAAACTTGCTGCGTCCGGGATCGTAGTCGTTGCGGTTGTACTGGATGTCGATCAGCTTCAGCAGCAGGGCATCGCGATCAATCTGCTGCCCGACATGCAGCGGAATCATCATCTCCAGATAATCTTTAGGTGACCCCAGGCCATAAATGCAGCTGACGGTCGACACCACGATCACATCCTTGCGACTCACCAGTGCGCTGGTCGCCAGCAGCCGGAGACGATCGATCTCTTCATTGATCGACGCGTCTTTTTCGATATAGATATCGCGCTGAGGGATATAGGCTTCGGGCTGATAGTAGTCGTAGTAGCTCACGAAGTAGCTGACCGCATTCTTCGGAAAGAAATCACGGAATTCTGAGTACAACTGCGCCGCCAGCGTCTTGTTATGTGACAGCACCAGCGTTGGTTTTTGTACCTGCTGAATCACGTTCGCGATCGTGAAGGTTTTTCCCGACCCGGTGACGCCCAGCAGCACCTGAGCTTTCTTGCCCTCGTTGATGCCGCGAACGAGTGCATTGATGGCGGTGGGCTGGTCTCCTGCAGGCGAAAATTCGCTGACAAGTTCAAATGGCTGATTGGCGGTCATGACGCTCAGTACGGGTTAGCAAAGGTCAAATCGAACTCCGGAGTGAGGGAGTTTAGTCGAATGCTATCCGTTT
Source organism: uncultured Planctomycetaceae bacterium (assembly GCA_937919915.1). Classification (GTDB taxonomy): domain Bacteria; phylum Planctomycetota; class Planctomycetia; order Planctomycetales; family Planctomycetaceae; genus Fuerstiella. The sequence goes on along the minus strand of CALFOL010000332.1, from coordinate 524 downwards.
GTCGTTTGCCCAGGGCAGTTCACAGACTTCCAGCCGCGCTCAGCCTGGTCGCCCCTTGAGAGAACGTTCTTTCAGAGAAAGGTTGAATTCCAGGAAGAACGAAGCCCAGGCGAGTGAATGACGGGCGAACGGGATTCACTCGCTTGCGTTTCGTATTCGATGAACGCATTTTCGCCGCCGCTGGTCAGGCGTTGTCAGGTGTCTCGGCTACCGGAAGTGCGCTGAGGCCGATTCCGGAATAGTGAAACCCGCGGCGTGCCATCTTTTGGCGGTCGTAAAGATTGCGACCATCAAAGATCACCGGTGCCTTCATCTTCAGCTTTACGTAATCGAAGTCCGGATTTCGGAACTCGTTCCATTCCGTCACAATCGCCAGCGCATCAGCTCCTTCACAGGCGTCATAGTGATGTTCGCAGTACTTAATGACATCCCCGAATTCTTTACGAACGTTCTCAATCGCTACCGGGTCAGATACCTTCACACGGGCTCCGGCGTCCAATAGACTCTGTATCAGTACCAATGCC
>CALFOL010000331.1 GCA_937919915.1 uncultured Planctomycetaceae bacterium | reverse complement strand
CCATTTTCCGGCACAGATGCTGGCTCCGGACTGGCGATTCCACAATCGCAGCAAGCCGACGGAGTGGCACACTTTACAATGCCACCGCAGCGCAAGGTTCAACAGGTGTCAGGCATCTCGCAGGAATGCGACATCTGTGAAGTTCTACCCAACGACAATTACTGGCGGATCTCCCAACGCGTTTACGGGACCTCGCAATACTTTTCGTCGTTGGCGCTTTACAACCGACAGCGGATCCCGGATCCGAAGAAACTGCGACCGGGTATGAAGGTGCTGATTCCCGATCCGAAGCTGCTTGAAGAAAAGTATCCTGAGTTTTTCAAAGATAGAGATCTGGAGGCGAAACCGGCCGTCGGCTATTTCCTGAAGAGTGACGGAAATCCCGCTTACCGCATTGGAGAACGCGAAACGTTGTCTGAGATTTCTCAGAAGCATCTGGGCCGCGCGTCTCGCTGGATTCAGATTTACCGGATGAATCAACACATCCTGAAAGATCCGAATAAGCTGAAACCCGGCACTGTGATTGCGTTGCCTGACGACGCAACCAACGTTCATCTGGCTCCATAGTCGACGAAACGCCGATAAGACAGACAGTCGACAGCCCCGCTGACAAAAGTCACGGGGCTTTTCTCTGCGCGATTGTGCATGCAAATTCGTAACCCGAAACGTAAACGCGGAGGCTTGAATTTCCCCGGCCTTGCCTACGCTTCGGGTTGAGAATCGAGTCCACAACGTTGGTCATTCGCCTCTGTCAGTGATGGTTTGTCTGCTGTGTTTTTTCGCTTCGTTGCCAGCCTGATTCTTGTGGTTCTGGTGTCCATGGTCGGGATCGGCCTTGAGAAACAGACCCTGGAGATGAAGCGCGCTGTGAGCCGTCAGTATTTTCAGGTGGATCTGTTACTGGAAATGCATGCTCGCCTGCGACTGCAGGTTCAGGAACTCACTGCTCCGGCAAACCTGGCCAAAATTGAAGCCGAGACGTTAAGTCGTCACAACCGCCTGCAACCGACGTCTCGGTCCTTCCCGTCTGCGACGTCAATCGAAGTCCTGAGCGAGCCGAAACTGCCACTGCTGCGTTGGGAACATCCAGCGCCCGTTCGCAAGCCGTGATCCGAAAAGCCATGTCTGATACGTCCGCCGAATCAACGCCGACAACTGTTCGCTTGCCCTTTCTGTGGCGATCGAAGCTGGCGTCGGTGTGCATGCTGCTGGGGTGGGCGATCATGATCGGTCGCCTGATTCATCTGCAGGGCGCGCAGCGAGAATCATTAAACACGCGAGTCACTCGCCAGAGTTCCTTTACGGAAAGCATTCCGGCTCGTCCCGGTGAAATTCTGGATCGCAACGGGCATGTCCTTGCGATGACAGTGACCTGTGAGAGCCTGTATGTTGTGCCTTCCGAAATTGACGACGTTGCCGACTTTGTCTGGCAGTTGACTCGAGTGTTGGACGTCAACTCTGACGAACTCTACGAACGCCTGGTAAAGAACTCGGAGAAGCAGTTCGTCTGGGTCCAGCGGCGTCTATCGGAAGAACAAACGCAACAGATACGTCAACTGAACCTGCCGTCTCGCGCGTGGGGATTTCGCCGCGAGTATCTGCGTCAGTATCCGCAGGGTGATATCGCCGCACATGTGCTGGGTATGCGAGACATCGACAACATCGGACACGGCGGGCTCGAGCAAAGCCTCGATGATCTGATTTGCGGCGTCGACGGCACGCGCATGATGACCAGAGATGCACGCGGTGTGGTGGTGGAAGTTGAGCTCGATCGATCGGTGACGCCAGAGCACGGCCGCACTGTGATTTCTACTTTAGATATTCTGATACAGATCAAGACAGAACGCCTGCTAAGCGAACTCGTCGAACGCTGGAAGCCAGTTGGTGCCTGTGCGATCGTCATGGAACCAAACACTGGCGAAGTGCTCGCCATGGCGTCACAACCAACATTCAATCCGAACCATCCCGGCGAAGTTCCGTCGAATGCGTGGAGAAACCTCGCTGTGTCTGCTGTGTTTGAACCGGGATCAACGTTCAAGCCATTCGTCGTTTCGTGGGCCATTCAGCAGGGCGCAATTCGGCGGGACGATGTGATCCCCTGTTTCAGTGGTGCGTACCGAATGGGGAAACGCATTCTGCACGATCATCATCCCTATTCGAAGCTCAGCGTCGAAGACGTTCTGGTTAAGTCCAGCAATATCGGCATGGCTCGTATCAGTGAACAACTGGGGCTGCACGAATTGTATCGAGCCACCGCGGCGTTCGGTTTCGGGGCACGCACTGGGATTGAACTGCCTGGCGAAGTCGACGGCTTAGTGCGCCCACAAGCTGACTGGGACGAATATTCGCTGGGTTCCATTCCGATGGGCCACGAACTTGCTGTGACGCCACTGCAGTTAATCACAGCTCACGCCGCGCTAGCGAACCGCGGTAGTATGGTGCGGCCTCATTTGTTGGTGGATTCGTCGTCTGATCAGATTACGCCATTGCCACTGTCAGATGTTCGCACGGTTGAGGCGGCTCCTGGCCTGGAGTCCACGCTGATTGATCCTGAAATCGCGGAGTGGATTGTGAGGCATCCGATGAAAGCGGTCGTGGAACGCGGCACTGGTCGGAACGGCCAGATCGACGGGCTCAGCATTTTCGGCAAGACAGGCACGGCTCAAAAATCCGATCCGGAAACCGGTGGCTATTCTGACACAAAGCATGTTTGTTCGTTTATCTGCGGAGCCCCCGCGGAAAATCCGCAGGTGCTGGTGTTGATCATGGTCGACGAGCCAACAGCAGAAGGCCTGCACTACGGCGGCACGGTGGCGGCACCAACAGCTTCAAAAATCCTGGAATTCGCGCTGCAGCGTCTGCCGCATGTTTCCTCCCGTATGACGGTTCGACCGGAACACGACCTTCCGGCGCGGCGATTGTGATCGACCGCAATGGCAATGTGGAATTCAGACCCCGTCGCGCCAATCGTTGTTGGGCGCCAGACTATTCCTGCGTGGCCGACTTCGCAAAGTTACGGAATTCTTCTTCGACGGCGGCGACTTCGGCGACGGGGCCTGTGAGTTTCAGGAAGTAGCCCTGATCGCTTAACGGGACAATGATACCCACCATTCGCCAACCGTCCTGTGGATCTTTCCCGAAGCCTCCAGAGAAGCGACCCTCCATGTCAATCAGCGTGGCGTCGACACCAGCCACAGATAGGTTGTCGGTGACTTCAGGGCGAGCGGCGGTGATCTGCCCACGCCAGCGGCTCAGGTTCGCCTCGATGCCACCACCCGAACGCGACAATGTCAACGTGACGTCGCTGCCGGCCTGCGGCATCGTGAACTTTGCTGAGATCACGCCCTTTTGAAAATCAGATAAGGCGACCTCCTCCCAACTGGCGGGAACCGCAAACTTCAGACCGTCGAAGGCCTTTCGTTCGCCAGGCAAATGCACGTCGACAGCTACTGTCTTCTCAATGACTGGTTCAACGGTGTCAGTCGACAGCACAGGAGGTGGCGGTGGCGGAAAAGACTCTTCCCCACAACCAACAAGAAGGCAGGCGAACAGACCGCAACAGACAATCGAATTCAAACGCATGGAAGAATACATTTCAGGTGAAAGACTAAAGGCGTGAATGCGGCAGGTGTTGTTCCCAAAACTCACTGCAGCAATTCCAAACGCGGAAATTAAATCGGGACGACTCTTAATGCTGCTGTCGATTACGGAGTCGGTCGCTCACGCGGTTCAGCAGATGAATCTCACGACTATTCAACGACTCACGACCATGAACGTGCAGCTTCTGCAGAACGTCGTCCATCTCAGCGGCTTCGCGTTCGCGTTCGTCTTCTTCTTGCTGGAGTCGTTCCTGTTCACGCCTGTCGCGCCAACGGTCGAGAACTTCTGTCTGCGGCGGTGCTCCGTCGTATGAAGAGTCTTCCGGATCAAAAGCGGCGTAGAATTCTTCGGTTGAGGGAGCGTCGGAAAAATCGTATTCCGAAAAATCGTCTGCGTCGTTGACGGTTTCGTACCACCGCTGACTGTCGTGGATCTGCAGTACTAAAACGAATGCAGAAATCGCAACCAAGGTGCTGACATCGAAGACAAATCCAATCAACATCCCCAGAATGCCTGTGATCAAGCCCAGTCGAATCATCAGGTCACGGCTCTCGACTTCCGCGAACTTCGTGATCATATAGGTCCGCAACAGCACGCCCGCATCGAATGGTGTCACGGGGATCATGTTGACCGCAAAAAGAATGATGTTCAGGAAGAACGCCATCCGGCATGCCGTAGTCAGCATTGGTTCGCCCGCGATTAACGGAAAGCCGTCAAATGGATTCAGCATGGGGAAGAGATATGCTGCTGGCAGAGCTAACATACAGCTGATGGCTAACAGCAGATTTATAGCTGGCCCGGCCAACATTGTGCGAGCGTGGTCTCTGAAATAGCCACGGCCGAAAGGTTCTGCCAGGCCTCCGAGGGGCCACAGCCGAATTTCGTCCATGTCCGCGCCAGACGAGCGTGCTACCAGCAGATGGGCCAATTCATGGGCTATCAGGCTGAAAATCAGGATCCCGACGGCCATTACCCCCAGTTCGACACTTTGCAACCGCCAAATGAGGGCGATGGCAGCAAGGGGCATCAGAAAACTGATGCGAAACCTTGTTCCACAGAGGCGTCCGAGCGGAAAACCGAATGTAAGGATTGTATCGGTTGCATACATTCTGGCGATTGTAACACCCGTCAGCCGGGATGCGAGAGGGACACTGTGTGTTTTTCCCAAACAACTTCGGGAGGTTCGCAGCTGACGTGAACGATCACATGAGCGACCGCAGTCGCCGTCCTGCCAGGCCGCTCTAAGCCAAAACACAGCATGCCTTTATGGCTGCATCGGTCAGCCGATTGACGATCGGGCCTGGATGACTACGATGCGGCTTTAGTGAGATTGCCCTGTTCCTCATTTGCACTTTGCCGGGGAGCAGTTCGAGCGATCTCAAGTGGAAAGATCAGCCCGTCCGATCACGCACGATTATTGACGTGGGAATTTCGGACAGTTAATTCTTAATTCGCGAGGGAGCAAAATTATGGACCAGGACGAAATTCTGCTGGACGCCGAAGAACGCATGGAGAAGGCGGTCGATCACCTGTCATCATCGCTCAAGGGGATTCGCACCGGTCGTGCGAATCCTGGCCTGATCGATTCGGTGAAAGTCGATTACTACGGTTCCCCAACGCCGCTGAAACAGATCGCAAATGTGAGCGTCCCTGAACCTCAGCAAATCGTGATTCGCCCATTCGACACGTCGTGTCTGGGGGAAATCGCCAAAGCGATTCAAAACAGCGATCTGGGCATGGCTCCCAACAACGATGGGCGGGTCATTCGTCTGAATGTGCCTCCACTGTCCACCGAACGCCGACAACAGCTGGCTGGTCGTGTGAAAGAGCTGGCCGAAGAAGCTCGCGTTTCGATTCGAAATATCCGCCGAGATGCGAACAAACACGCAGATCAAGCGGAAAAGGATAAGACGATGAGCGAAGACGACAGGGACACGACGAAGGATAAGATTCAGGATCTGACCAAGAAATTTGAAGGCATTGTGAATACTCAGGCATCCAATAAAGAAAAGGAAGTCATGGATGACTAGTTTTTGCATCGTACCTTCCTGACGAAAATGTCGCGAAGCTGTTGTGGCAGCAGTCTGTCGTTGAGTAGTACTGGGATCAATGCTCCACAATATGGTAATTTCCATGTTGTGTGAGCCGCAATGAAAATAGATCCCATCATCGAAAAGTACAGTGTGAAGCATCTCACGAAAATCACGCCTGCAATAAGACCTTCAGTGAAACTCACGGAAGAAGAGAAGCTGGTCCTGATGCGCCGGATCCGTGAACGCCGCAGGAAAGTACGAAGGTAACTGCCCCTCCTGCATTTACGAGGAACCGCGCGAGTGCTGGTCCGTTTTTCAGTTTTTCCCCGTTTATTGAACGTCGCAAATACGCATTCGACGGTGAAGTACGGGCGGATTTGGCGACGAATCGGCGATCGTCGAATTTCATGTCATCATGATGCCAGTGATGGCTGCCAGCAAACCAGATAGACGCCGATCAACATCACCGCAATACACATTGCTTTGGCTCGCCAGTTCTTTTCCGACAGGCGCAGCACTCCGTAGAGAAATGCGATCACCACCGATGTTCGCCGGATTGGTGAGACGATTGCGATCATTGCCTGCGGATCACTGACAGCCTGGAAGTAAAGAAAATCGGATATCAGCAGAGTGATCGCGATGCACGGGATCGACCAGCGAAATTCGAACGGCTTCGCGTGTCTGTCTTTAACATACCAATGGGTCGCCAGCGGGAACATCGCCAAAACAAGATAGATCGAGAACCAGGCCTGCACAGTCGCCGGAGTCAGGCACATCCGTTGCAGCAGAAACTTGTCGTACAGCGCGCTGATGGCGCCCAGCAACGTGGCGCCGATCATCATGGTCACCCAACGATTGTTGCTAAAGTGGATCCCTTCCTGACTGCCGACGCGTGAGAATGCGAAGAACGCTGTCAGGATGACCAGAATTCCCAGCCATTGAACGGGTGAAGGGCGCTCGGCGAAGAATGTTGAGGCAATCAAGACTGTCCAGAACGGGCTGGTTGCCCTGATGGGATCTGCAATGGAAATTGGTAGATGTTTCAGTGCATAGAAGGCCAGGATCCAGGACGCTCCAACCAGCCCTGACTTACAAAAAAGCAACGCATGATACTGCACCGGAATCGCTTCCACAAAGAAACCGGAACCGCCGAGCCACGACGGTCGCAGCCAGGACACCGCAATCACAGGCAGGTACAGCAGTGCGGCCGTCGCCACGTTCAGCAGCAGCACCGGTGGCACTGCGTTTTCGTGTACCGCGGCCTTCTTGGCGAGCCCATAGATTCCCAGCACAACCGCCGAAAGCAAACTCAACACAATCCATTGCATAAGTTCAGACTCTAACGAGGCGTTGCCTCTGACGAATTGGCAATCCCACGGATGAAAGAATTCGTCCAGCCACGGGCCAGCCACGCCATCCCTAAGAAAACCGGACTGTACGACAAATCGCCCCCTTCAATAGGTGTGTCTGGAGCACACTACGAATTGGCGCAGTGGTCTGTTTGTTGCAGCATTCACCAGAATACTCGTCGGCTCAGCCGATCGCGGCTGTGGCTGAGAATCCGCTTCGGTGTGCTGAGGTCGCAGCGCTCTCTCTCGCTGGCGGCGGATCGAAGCGAAGTGATCGCGAACAGTCGATTATAGCAGTTCCTGCTGGCTCGTGGCCACTGAGTGTGCGTTCGGGAGTATGATAGCCGTATCCCACGAGCCAGACGCGTTCACGACTCATTAGGATTTGCTGTAGCCTGACTGCCCCGCAGTCGCATTCAGTGAACGTACCAAGGCCGCCGCCATCCGTTTCGTCTCTGCAGAATTCAAAACCTTGTCCTCGTCTTTATCGAACGTCAATGAACGTTTCACGAAGGCTTCTACCATTTGCTCGGCAGACGACGTTGAGCTGGTTTCATCAGCCTTATCGACCTGAATTGACGGTGTTTGATCGCTGTGACCATTCAGTTTTCGAAATTCCGCGACAACCGCTGCGGCGACTTTGTTGAGTTCGTCCACATCGAGCTGCCCGTCTTCATTTTTATCGAAACGTTTGGTCGCTCTCACAAACTGACCTGCACTGAATTTAGGAGACGGCCGGCTCGTCGCGTTGCCTCCGACAGGGGTATTATTGCTGGCGTTTTGGAATGTGAAATTCTGCAGGCCGATCAGCTGGCTTGTGCCTGCCGTGATACCAAGCCGGACGCCTGTTCCGCCGGGCATGACAAAACCGCCAACCTGGAAACTCCCTCCGGTCACGACACCATTTTGCTGCGTGACACCGAAACTAATCTGAGCGGACGCTGACACGGTTGTCAGCATCCAAAAACACATCATGGCGGTGAGTTGGACAGGCATCTGTTTCATCGGAGTTCTCCTTCGGTTGCAACATTTCACAGGACCGCTTCAAATAGTGCCACAGAAATCCGAACGAATTTCGGCCACCGTTTGAAAATGCAGTTCAGGCAGGACCTCCCGCCCATCCAGGATTGCCCATTCCGAAACGAATCCTCCTCACGGCTCGAACATCCCCGCTGCTTTCAGGAAATCTTCATGAGCCTGCCTACTGTTATTCAGGCGTGCCCTAGGCAGTTAAAAATGTGGTATTGACAGGAAGTGCAGTTGCCGCGAATTTGTT
>CALFOL010000330.1 GCA_937919915.1 uncultured Planctomycetaceae bacterium | reverse complement strand
ACCCCGTCAGCGTACTTTCATCTACAAACGTTTCCTGATGATTGACCCACAGAAGATTGGGATGCTGGTCGCTCGCCACATACACGTCAATCCAGTTGTCACCGTTAAAGTCCAGGGCGGTAACTCCAAGGCCCGCAGAACGTCCTCGCGAAATCCCCATCGCTTCGGAAACGTCCTCGAACTTAGGGCTCCCATCCGCCGAATTCTGTGTCGTGTTTCGAAACAGGACATCTCGAGTTGATTCAAACAGGTACGGCGCACAAAAATCCAGATCGCCGCCGCCGAGCCGGGTGCAGGTTCGTGGCGCGTGTTTGACATAGTTGGTGACAAACAGATCCAGCCAGCCATCTCGGTCAAAGTCCAACCAGCACGCAGATGCCCCCCACAGCGGATTGGAGATCGCGGCTTCCCTGGTCACATTGCGAAAAGAATTCTTCCCTGTGTTGAGCCACAACTGATCGTCGTCTGTGGAGGTGCAGTAGAAATCCGGCCAGCCATCGTTGTTGCAGTCGCCGACGGCAATTCCTCTTCCGGCGGCAACTCCCAGCCCGACTTCCTCAGCACACTCCGTAAATTTCCCTAGAGACTTCTGGCTAAAAAAGGCGACGTTTGGGCCGTTCGGATTTTGTGCCAGAAAGAGAATATCGAGGTGGCCGTTGCGATCGAAGTCCAGCACAGCACAGCCTGATCCAATGATCGACGGTAGCTGAAAGTCGTCCGGGCTGTCGGGGGAATTCAGAAAGCGAATTCCCCATTTCTCGGCAACATCGGAGAACTTTGACTTCGGAACGATGCTCCGTGTCTCTTCCCGCTTGTCAACGATTTCGTCCTCCCTTGCCCCACATCCGGCGATCACGACGAAGATCAGAAACGCGATCGCTCTGCTGAAGACGGTAAACAGAGATCCGACGTTTGCCGAACAGAGGTCTCGCTGGAGGCCCTCTGCTGTGCGATGATCTCGCGGCGTCAGAAGAGACGACATAGCGGCTTTTGGTCCGCTTAATTTCTTCATGTTAGGCAGACGACTTTGCAGCATGTGCAGGGGTTTTTCGCTGAGAGTGACGAATCTGTTACTCACGCCACTCGGCTGCGGGTTGAGGCCCCACTGAAATGATAAGTTCGCAACCCCAAACGCTGATCAGCCCGCGGAATTGCCGGAATCCTCAAGGCGGCTCAGCGATTCACTGATGGAAACGGCCGTCACATCTTCGAAAGACGCGATGGCAGGAAGCTTAGTCAGCTGATGCGCGCGTGTTTGAGAATGGGCGACATCGCTCATCGTAAAGCTCCAGACCATCAACAGCACGGCGACACTGATCGCCAGCGCCAGCCAGCCCATGTAGGGAGTCATCTGTTCGGCTCGCGTTGATGAAGCGAGCGACAACGGAATTTCGTGCAGCACGCCGGCGACAAACAACGGAGCACGAGAAACCCCGCTTTCCTTTTTACTGGCATACGCTTCGATCTTAAAGAAGTACCCTGTGAAATGAACTTTCGGAGCGTCCGCACCAGGGAATTCCACCGTATTGCCTTCGATCCGCCGCTCGATCGTGCTGGACAGGTTGCGGTCAATACTGCGTTCCACGAGCCGATTCAGGCGTTCCGTGAGCTCCGCATTCGTGCTCATGGTGACCACGTGAACAAGACCATCACCAGAATCATTCGTTGTCAGCCATGCGTCGTATAGTCGAGTCGCTCCAGCGGAATTTGCAGAGCCACGGACGACCGATAGTCTTCGGAGTTGTCCCGCAATGCGCCACGCCATGCCCCGTGAGGATTCCGGCGAATCCATGAACAAGGCGTAAGCCCCCTTCGGTGCTTTCGCAGCGTTCTTTTCGATCATCAACGACGCCATCTTCATCGACGTGTAGTAGGCCTGCGATTCGGTGGAATGCACGCCGATCACATCGTCCTGGACCGTCTTTAACAATTCTGCCGGAACCATTCGTAGCCCGGACGGGGAAAACGAAGCGTCCGATTCAGTCTCAGCCAGCTGAGGACGATTGGCGGTTACTGAAACCGCGCCCTCCGCTTCGTCAGTCGCCGAGGTCGACGATGGCGTGATGAACTCGTCGTGATGGACTCCCTGCTTTGCTGAAACGATGTCGTTTCGTTGAAAAGCGGCTGGAGTCTTTTCAACTTCTGCAGCTTTTGATTGTTCATCCGGAAACATTCCGGTCCAGAATGTCGGACGCCGCACGATCGTGAAAAAGATCATAATCAACCCGAAACCACCGATCAGCAGCGCCAATCGCTTTTGGTGGGTGGGACGCAGGAGTCCGCGTGGTCTTTCTTTTGTCCGAAAACGCACTCTCGTGCTCCTGGAAAATCATTATGGCACTGCGTTGCAGCCAAAGTATCAGCCGCGGTGGTGTGAGTTTACGTCGAACAGGTATGTTTGGGCAAGACTTCGGCCGCACGGGATTCCTACAAAGTGGGGGAGATAGGTTCAGAGGCGGTCTTTCCCGAACAATTCCTCACGATATCATGCCGCATCCATGAATGATGAATCTGAAAACTCTGCCGCGAATGTCGCTCCCGATCCGGAATCGCCGATTCAGCCTCCCGCGTATCACCAGGCTTTACTGGACTATTTGCAGACTGAGCAAATCGATTTGTGGAATTGGTTTTCTTCGCACAAGGCACGCGCTGACAGCGCCGAGTCTGTTCGGCTGGAGCTGCTGAAGGCGGCTTATCGAATTGATCGCGGCGATGCAGCCAGTGTGTATCAAGTGGCAGATTCTGTCGCGAAGAAGATGGGATTCGCCGCCGTGACGCTGTATCAGGCTCAACACAGCGAAGGGCTGAATGCGTCGCTGGCGTGGTTACCGGACGAAGCTCACGTTGTGCTGCACGGTCCTGTGTTGGAAGTTCTGTCCAACACGGAGTTCGCCGCGCTGCTGGCGCACGAATTCGCTCATCATGAACTCTACACCATCAACGACGGCGTTTGTCTGGTGATGGAGCATGTGTTGTCAGCGATGATTTCGGATCAATCCGCCGACGCGGTCCACGATCGCACGTGGCGCTCGCATCGTTTGTACACCGAATTGCATTGCGACCGCCGCGCCGCGGAAGTGACTGGCAGCATCGAAGACTGCGTGTGTGCACTGGTGAAGCTGGAAACAGGACTGAAGGAAGTCAGTGCCGAGGCGTACTTTGCTCAGGCCGAGGAAGTCCTGTCGAATCCGACTCAGCAGAACAAGGGCAGTGACGGGATGACTCATCCAGAAGTGTTCATTCGTGCCAGGGCGCTGCAATTGTGGCGAGACGATCCTGACTCGGACTCTGTGGATGTTGCCTTGAAGCGATTCGTCGAAGGGCCGTTGCGATTGCAGGAACTGGGGTTGCTGCGGCAGCGAGAGATGCGGCAGCTGACACGCGAGTTTCTGAGGTGCTTTCTGTCAACTGAATGGCTGCAGACGGATTTAATGCTGGGGCATGCGAAGCGGTTCTTCAAAGACTTCGCATGGGCGGAGACAACTGTTGCTGCCGCTGCTGCCGATCACGTTAAAGAGCAGCTTGCAGAATGCGATGAACATCTCCGCAACTATTTTTGCTATATACTGCTGGATTTCGTAACTTACGACGCGGACCTGGAAGAAGCTCCACTGGCCGCCGCGTTTGTATTCGCGGAAAGCGCTGGTTTACTCGACGAATTTCGCATGCTGGCCGCGGCGGAGCTGAAGTTCGGCAAACGGGCGCTGCAAAAAGTTGAGAGCGATGCCGTGCGGATTCTGCAGGAGGCAGCGTCGTCATTCGGTTAGACGCACCCGCACCAAGCGGCAGCGAGTGAATCGCGAAATGCTGTCGATTCACTCGCCGGCGCTTCGTGCTGGTATGCTCCTCCGAGGCACGCTAACCGGTTTGCGGAAGATCCAGCACGTGTGCAAACCGTTCGAGCACAATCTTTTTCAATTCTCGGTACTCTTCCGAATCAAAGTCGCCCGTCCGCACAAGATCGTGAGCCATCCGTCGCGCCGTTTGCAGAATCTGAATATCACGAATCGGGTTCGCGACTCGCAGCGGCAACGCACCGCTTTGCCGAGTTCCCAGAACATCGCCTGGGCCACGCAACTCGGCATCACGCTCAGCCAGCTTGAATCCATCAGCTGACTCTTCCATGGCACTCAGCCGTTCATTCGCTTCGGGTGTTTCCGCATCTGACAACAGAAAACAATAGCCCTGATAGCTACCGCGGCAGATGCGTCCACGCAACTGGTGCAACTGAGCCAGGCCGAATCGTTCCGCCTGCTGAATGACCATCAACGTGGCATTCGGAACGTTAACACCCACTTCAATCACAGTGGTACTGACCATCACATCCGTTTCGTGATTGCGAAACCGGTCCATCACGTCGCGGCGTTTTTCTCTATCCATCCGACCATGCAACAGATCGACTCGCAGCCCCAACAACTCCGCACGCTGCAGATTTTGGAACACTGTTTCCGCGGCTGCATCGTCGTCATCCGATTGCCCCTCGACACGTGGGCAAACGACATACGCCTGCCGACCCTGTTGAACGTGTCGTTTGATGAACTCCCACGCCTTAGCCTGTTGTTCGATGTTCAGCACACGGCTGGTAATAACCTTTTGCCGGCCAGGGGGAAGTTCGCGAATGGTCGACACATCCAGATCGCCGAAACGTGTCAGACACAGGCTTCGCGGAATCGGCGTGGCAGTCATCACCAGAATGTGTGGCTGACGCAGATCACCCCCTGGACTTTCAGCGACCGCTCCGAACGCTGCTCGTTGACGGACGCCAAACCGATGTTGTTCGTCGATCACGGCCAAAGCCAGATTACGAAACTTCACCGCTTCCTGAATCACCGCCTGGGTCCCCACGACCAGCTGACATTCGCCCGAGGCAATGTCAGCCAGCAACTGTCGTCGCTGAGCGGCCGGAAGTCCGCCGATCAGGAAGCCCCGTTTAACTCGACTACCCGCGAGAAGTTCTTCGAAGGTCTGCCAATGCTGAGTCGCCAGGACTTCTGTCGGCGCCATCAACACCGCCTGCTGCCCGGCCGCAACGGCGGCCAGCATGGCATACACGGCGATCGCCGTTTTTCCGGCACCGACGTCCGCCTGCAGCAATCGGTGCATCGGCTGAGATTCGCGGAGATCTTTGACCAGTTCGGTGATGGCCTGGTTCTGTCCGTCGGTAAACCGAAAATCAAACAACCGGCGAATGCGAGCGTCAATTTTTGCCGTGACATCGACCGGATACGACCTGGCATTGGTGCCCCAGATGCGACGACGCAGCGCCAGTCCCAATTGGAACTCGAACAGGTCGTCCAGGATCACGCGGTGCCGGCCGGCCTCAAACTGTGCCCGGGAATTCGGCTGATGTAACCACCGAATCGCCGTTTCCAAATCGGGTTGGTCGAGGTGTTTCCGGTAATAGTCGGGCAGTGGATCGCGCAGAAATCCTGAATACTCAGCAACAGCCGCGCGCGTCATGCGACGCATTTGATCCATCTTGATGCCGTCCGTCAAAGCGTAGCGCGGCAGAACTCCGATGACACCTTCCGGATCCTCGTTGTCTTCTTCTGTCAGCCAGTGAATGCGAGGATTCGCGAACTCCCAGCGACCGGATTTTCGCTGGGGCTTGCCGCTGAAGATCACCGAATCGCCGTCATTGAACTTCTTCAGCATCCACGGCTGATTGAACCATGTTCCTCGAACAAACTGCCCTTCGTGTTCGACCAGCACACCAACGACCGTGCGCCCCTTGGTCAGATTGCGGACGTCGCGGTCGACGACTCGCCCCCGCACCGACTGTTCGATGTTTTTCTCAAGTTTGTTCGCCGGTCTGAGATCCGTAAAGTCGTTGACGCTGTGCGGTACGTGCAACAGCAGGTCCAGAACCGTTTTGATGCCCAGCTTTTCCAACAGCGCCGCGCGCGCCGGTCCTACTCCGGGCACAAACTGCACGGGCGTCAGCAGTGGATCCTGAGGTGAATCCAGAATGAGTTTTCGTTCCTGAGTCGACATACGCAGTGATAAAGCGGTTTGGACGTTAAAGCCGGAGTGTAACATATCGAATTCGTCAGGTCCTTCGTCAAACTCGGAGGCACAGTCTCGGGCGTGCATCCTCTGACTGGAGCCGATCGCCTCGATGGGTCGCGTGGCGCGTCGCGCAGCAAATCGGAAACCTGTCTGCGACGTCGCAGGAAGAATCGACGTCGCTTTGTTTGAGTGCGATGTCGACAAATTTCCGTTCGGCAAGCCGACACAACCTGCCTGAACGGCAAGCTGTGGTACCCCGTGGGCCCCCACCGCGAGTGAACTTTGGGAAATGACGAGTTGTCAGTTGTTCAGTGCAGAAAGGACGTCGTTCAGCTCTTCATCATCCGAGCTGGAATCGTCTGCTTTTCCAAGGCTCGAAATCACAGGGCTCGGCAGCCTGCGGACCGTCAACAGTCCGACAGCGAATACTCCCGCCCACAGGATTCCAATCGCGGCCTCACGCCTGGCGGCTAACTGCAGTGCGGCGAACGCCACCATCACGGCAGACGCCGCGAAAGACGCTACGCTCAACATGCGACTGCGCTTGGCATCCGTTGGGCAATCGCTGAAGAGTTCTCCCACGATGGAACTAATCCCGCAGGTGACCGCAGCGGAAAATACGCCGCACAAGAACGCCACGGACGCCACCCAGTCACTATCGATTGACAACGTTTGAAATACGACAGCCGATACGATACTAAACAGCATGCAGGGTAACAGAGCCACGGCATACCCGATGCGTGGCGCCGTGCTGACCATCAACAGACTTCCCGCTGGCAGACCAACAGCGAACGCCGTCAGCGCCCAGCCCGAGTGCCAGTACTGGCAGATCAAGATATGGGACGTCGTCAGATAGAAGCTAAGCATGCCGACTGCTGCGATGCTGACGCCTTGCCCAAACGCGGTTGGCACGATTTCCCGCACTCCGCCTCCACAGCATTCGGTGGCGTCGCATTCTTCTCCGTCGCCCGAGGACGGCTGTTCAGCGGTTTCCGATTGATGCGTCGCTTCTGGTATGGTTGAAGGCGGCACGGAGGGCACTGCATTCGGCGTGACCACGGCCTGTTCGACCCGCAACGGACTTGCGAATAACAGCAGGATGAAAATCGCAACAGCCAGAAACGTCGTCAGCCCGAACACCACAGACGCGTGTGTACTGAACACTATCGCCGCAGCGACACCGACGGGAAATGCGAGCGTCCAGATCCGGATTCCCCGCCAGCGGAGTGTTGTCGGCAGACTGCGGCGAGCGACTTCCGAAATCGACGACCAGTCGCTGCCGATAGCGATTCCAATCAGCAACGAGCCCAGCAGCCATAGCTCCTGCGAATAACTCATCCAGAACAGGGACAATCCCACTGACCCGAACAGCGCCGCGATGACGCAGGCGGATTGCACGCCCAAGACCGGCTTCAATAAACGTTCCAGCACTACGGTTAGTCCAGCGCCGCACAGCAGAGTCGCCGCACATAAAGCGGCCGTAGCAGCTGCAATCGCGGAATCGTCAGCGAATCGAATCGGCGTTAAGACTGCTGTCGCAGCCCCAAGTCCCTGCAGCAATCGACACAGAACGGTGATGGCGAACTGCCCTGCGTTCAGCGGGGCGGACGATACCAGCGGAATTGTTAGCGGCGGATTCACGATGGTCTTTGTGTTTCACAGCGATGGCAACAGATTCGTTTCATCCACCGACGACGTAGCCCGAATCCCCGCCGCCGGCGTAAGCAAACAGGTAGCTCTAGAGTCCGAGCACGTCTTTCATATTGTACATCCCGGCGCCTTGCGCGACGATGAACTTTGCGGCCGCGAGAGCTCCGTAGGCATAGCTGTCTCGAGTATGACCGCGCACTGTGATGTCGATCGTTTCGCCCATCATGCCGAACACAATTGTATGTTCGCCTACATTGTCGCCTGTTCGTAGTGCGTGGTAACCGATTTCGTTGCGTGGTCGTTTCCCTGGACGTCCGGATCGGCCGTGAACGTGGTTGGGCTGGCCCATTTGTTCGGCAACGATTTTCCCGAAGTGCAAGGCTGTTCCGCTGGGAGCGTCTTCTTTAAACCGGTGGTGACGTTCGATGATTTCGACGTCAACACCATCCGCATTTTCCTTCAATGCTCGGGCCGCGTCTTCGACAAGTTTCATCACAATGTTAACGGCCAGACTCATGCTGGGAGCCATCACAATGGGTGTGCTTTGAGCCGCGGAAGCGATCTTTTCGCGTTGTTCGTCCGTGTATCCCGTGGTGGCGATTACCAGAGGAATTCTGCGTTCTTCACAAACCGACAGGATCGAATCCAACGCTTCAGGAACCGAGAAATCGATGACCGCGTCAACACGATCGCTGAGTTCAGCAGTGATGGCGACGCCGCACTTGCCAGCGCCACAGACTTCGCCAGCATCTTCACCAAGTCGAGAGCTACCAGCATATTCCAGAGCGGCGGCCAGTTGTAATTCCGGATCACCAATCGTCAGTGCTGCGATGCGTTGGCCCATGCGGCCGGCGGCTCCGTTAACGGCGATTCTTAGTTGGTCAGTCATGGCGTTGCGGGGTTGTGAGGTATGGATTCGTTTATGCAGACGCCGCAGTCAGGGATCGTCGTGTCTGCATTGAGAAGCACAATCCCTGCCTGCGGCGGCGAGTTTTCAGTACGTGGCTGGCAAGAGCGCCGACTTAGCCGCGAGCTTCCAGAGGCTTGTGATCTCGTTCGGTGTAACCCGTATAGATCTGCCGTGGACGATAGATGCGTGAATCTTCGTCGCGCAGTTCTTTCCAATGCGCCAACCAGCCAGGCAGGCGTCCCAGTGAGAACATTACGGTGAACATATTCGTGGGAATGCCCATCGCGCGGTACAGAATACCGCTATAGAAGTCGACGTTGGGATACAGCTTGCGGCTGACGAAATATTCGTCTTCCAGGGCGACCTTCTCAAGGTTCTTGGCGATATCCAGCAATGGATCGTCGATCCCCAGTTCTGCCAGAACGGCATCTGACATCTGACGAAGAATCGTCGCGCGCGGATCGAAGTTCTTGTACACGCGGTGACCAAAGCCCATCAGTCGGAAACCGTCGTCTTTGTCTTTTGCTTTATTTACCCACTTTTCATAGTCGCCGCCATCCTGCTGAATCATCTCCAGCATTTCCAGCACCGCCTGGTTGGCTCCACCATGCAGTGGGCCCCATAACGCACAAATGCCGGCAGAGATTGATGCGAAAATGTTCGCACGACTACTGCCAACCATGCGGACTGTCGACGTGCTGCAGTTTTGCTCGTGGTCGGCATGCAGGATCAGCAGCATGTTGAGTGCCCTTGCCATGATCGGATTCACTTTGAATTCCTCACACGGAACGGCAAACATCATGTGCAGAAAGTTGTCGCAGTATGGAAGCTTGTTCTGCGGATAGGTCATCGGCTGACCAATCGACTTCTTGTATGCGTACGTGGCCAGGGTGCGGACCTTGGCGATCAGCCGCACGATATTTTCGTCGTGGTCTTCTTCGGTTTCGGCTTCGGGGTAGTAGGTTGACAGCGACGCGACCATGGCGGACAGAATCGCCATCGGGTGAGCGTTGTTAGGGAACCCTTCGAAGAACTTTTTCATGTCTTCGTGGATCATGCTGTGATAAGTCAACTGAGCACGAAACTTTTTTAGCTGTTCGGCATTTGGAAGTTCACCGTACAGCAGCAGCCAGGAGACTTCGACGAAGTCACACTTCTCGGCAAGTTGTTCAATCGGGTACCCTCGATAGCGGAGAATTCCCTTGTCACCATCGATGAAGGTAATCGCACTGTTACACGCGCCGGTGCTGGTGAATGCCGGGTCGAGAGTTATCGCTCCGGATTCACCACGTAAGCGTCCGATGTCGATTCCGACTTCGCCTTCCGTGCCGATTACGACAGGCAGTTCGTAGGTTTTACCGTCCAGAGAGAGACTGGCCGTGGTCATGGATTGCTTTCCAAATACTAACGTTGGCAATAAGTAAATCGCCTGTGAATCATCCGCCGCAGCAACGCTTGCCTCGTCCTGAGGAAACCGAAGAAACTGTCCCGCTGCAGCACGCCTACGGTACCACGAGACGCCAAAAAGTAAACTCATTGCGAATGGGAACCGCGGCTGTCTTTCGAATGAAAATAGCGTGTCGCGTCGGGACAGGGGATCTACGTTCGTGAAATTTCAGGGGATTTCGCCCTTTGTAAGCTTGCATTTGGGGGGGGGGCGGTCAGTCGCTGGCGAAGAATCGTCGGCTAAATTGCGGTGGCTGGGTTCGGACCATTGACCATTCATCGTGCGATTGACGGCCGCTTGAAATGACAATTGAGTCTAGCCGTTGTGTGCCACTGGCTCCGCCGGCTTTGCCAGTGTTTTCAGCCGCCCGCACACAATGCAACATACCGCGGCAAATGCGGCCTTCTTACCATCCCCCTGCGTTGGACTGTCGGCCAGCGATCAAGCATAATGTTCTCCCACGACATCGCGACCGAATTCCAAACCAATCCGATTCCCATGATCAAATCCCTGCTCCGCTGTGGGCTACTCGCCTCCCTCCTGATCCAGTCTCTGGCGCCCGCAGTCGCCCAGCGCGATCTGAAAGACATTCCGACTCCGGAACCCGCTGAGGAACAGAAGACCTTTGTCGTTCCTGACGGCTTCGAAGTGAATCTGTTCGCCGCTGACCCGATGATCGCCAAGCCAATTCAGATGAATTTCGATGAAACCGGCCGACTGTGGATCGTCAGTTCTGAAGTCTACCCACACATCGCACCCGGCGCCCCGATGAGCGACCGCGTGGTGGTGCTGGAGGACAACGACCATGATGGTGTGTCAGACAAAACCCACGTCTTCGCGGAAGGCCTGCTGATTCCAACCGGGATTGCTCCTGGCGATGGTGGCGTTTATGTGGCCAACAGTACTCAGTTGCTGCACTTTGCGGATGACAACAACGACCTGAAGGCGGATTCCAAACGAGTCGTGTTGTCCGGATTCGGAACCGAAGACACGCATCATATTCTGCACACTCTGCGTTGGGGGCCTGACGGTTACCTGTACTTCAATCAATCGATCTACATTCACAGCCACATCGAAACACCGTGGGGCGTGCGTCGCTTAAACGCGGGCGGAATCTGGCAGTTTCGGCCTGAAACACTGGAGCTCGGGGTGTTCATGCGTGGCCTGGTGAACACATGGGGACACCACTTCGACCGCTTTGGTCAGTCGTTTGCAACGGACGGGGCAGGCGGCGAAGGCATCAACTACATCGTTCCCGGTGCGTATTATTTTACCGCCGCTGATGCGCCGAAGATCCTGAACGGTCTGAATCCTGGTAGCCCAAAACACTGCGGTCTGGAAATCGTCGAAACCCCCATGCTGCCGCCCGAATGGCAGGGCAGCGCGATCACGAATGACTTCCGCGGTCACCGTGTGTGCCGCTTTCAGCTGACAGAAGATCGTTCCGGCTTTGTTTCTCGTGAGCAGCAGGAAGTGATTAAGTCGGACCATGTCGCGTTCCGGCCGATCGACGTCAAACTCGGACCGGACGGCGCTATCTATATTGCGGACTGGTACAACCCCATCATTCAACACGGCGAAGTCGACTTCCGCGATCCGCGCCGCGACCACACTCACGGCCGAATCTGGCGCGTCACCTGGAAAGGGGCTCCGAAGAGAAGGTTGGCCGATCCAACGAAAGCGTCGAACACAGAATTACTGGAACAGCTGCGCAGCGACGACAACTTTCATCGCCAGGCGGCCAAACAGATTCTGCGACGCCGCGGCGACGCAGTGCTGGCGGATCTGCGACAGTGGCTGGACACGATTCCAAAGAACGAAACAACCGAACATCTGCGGCTGGAAGCATTGTGGGTGTTTCAGTCTTTGCGAACACAAAACCACGCTCTGCTGCATGAATTATTACAGGCACAGGACGGGCGTGTCCGTGCAGCAGCGGTTCGCGTGTTAAGCCATTGGCGACTGGACAGTCCTGCCGCAGGAAAACCACTGCTGGCGGCTGCCGTGAACGATGTTCATCCCCGAGTCCGACTGGAAGCGGTCCGCGCGATTTCGTATTCACCAAACCAGGACTCCGAACGCCAACTGTCCCAAACAACGACAGGAGTTGCGGACGGACCGAACATCGAAACTGCTATGCTGGCGACCGATCACCCTACGGATCAGTTTCTGGACTATGCGATTTGGCTGACTGCGCGTGAACTGTCTGCAGACTGGATTCCGGCTTTTGAAAAGGGAAGCATTGACTTCGATAACAACGTACAGCACCTGTTGACCGCGTTCTCCGCAGTTGGGCGAGGTGCCCCGGTCGACTTCCTGCTGACGAAGCTGCATGCTGAAACCACAACTGACGTTCAGCGGGACCAGGTCGTGCAGCTCATCGGCAGTACCGGCACCGCGGAACAACTCAGCAAACTTGTCGTAGCGGCGGCCAGTCACGACGATGCTCAGTCCATTCGCAACATCCTGGCCGCAACTCGTGCTCGACAAAACCTGGCTGTCCCTTTGGATGCCGCGACGTTGGCCGCGATGCAGGAATCGGATCTGACCGCACTGCGATCGGCAGCGTTGATCGCTGCGGGCCAGTGGCAAACAGAAAACGCACTGCAACAGTTGACGATGACTTCAGAGAATGCGGAGACCGCCATCCCGGAACGTCTGGCTGCCTGCGAAGGCCTGGCTCTGATGGGTAGCGAACCGGCGCGACAGCAGCTAAATGCGGTTGCGGCCGATACGACGCAACCCACCGTTCTGCGTAAACATTCCGCGGCCCTGCTGACAGGATTGGATCCTGGCACGGGGGCGAAAGTGACAGCCGCACTGTTGTCGACAATGAAACTCGAAGAGCATCCGGAAGACCTGGCTCGCAGTTTTTTGGCCGTCAGGAACGGCAGCACGATACTCGCGAAAACGCTTGCGGGAGTCACATTGGATAGTGCGGTGGCCCGTGAAATACTGCGTGTGGTCCGGGAATCCGGCCTGGCGGCGCCCGAGCTGGAAGCGGCGTTAAAGACCTCCGGAAAAATCACCAGCCGCAAAACGATCAACGATGAAGAACGCCTGGCGTTGCTGACGCTAAGCAATCACAGCGCCAGCGCGGCTGAGGGTGAACAGGTCTATCGAAACGAAAAGCTGGGTTGTCTGAAGTGTCATGCGATCGGTGGAGCTGGCGGCAAGGTGGGTCCGGATATGATCAGTCTGGGTGGCAGTGCTCAACCCGACTACCTGCTGGAGTCTCTGCTGAATCCAAATGCGAAGGTGAAAGAGAACTACCACACCGTAGTGATTGAAACAACAGCGGGCAAAGTTCTGTCCGGCGTGCAGGTGAAGCAGTCAAAAGAAGAAGTTGTTGTCCGCACGGCCAATGACGAGCTGCTAACGGTTGCTCGAGCGGACATCGAAGACATCGCTCCGGGCCTGTCGCTCATGCCGGAAGGCCTGGTCGACACGCTGACCGATCAGGAAGTCGCCGCACTCGTACGGTTTTTGTCGGAACTCGGACGCACTCCGGAATACACCATCAGTCGCCGACAGGTCGCTCGAACATGGCAGGTGATGGAAGCCACGGACGCAGCGGCATTCCAGCTGCGACGGACCAGCTATGCTACTGCCGCTACGGACGATCCCGCATATTCGTGGCTGCCAAAGTACAGCAATGTCGCTGGCAACCTTTCGATGCCAGACGTGCCCGTGGTTGCTGTTAAAAGCCGATCCGCTGCCGGTACCCGTGGAGTCGGTTTCGCCCGGTGTTTCGTGACGATAGAAACGCCGGGAACTCTGCAGCTGAAGGTCAATGGCACGCAGGGCCTGGAACTTCGTGGCAACGAGCTGCCGATCAATCTGGTGCAGAACACAGTGACCATCGACGTGGTGCCGGGAATTCTGAAACTCACGCTAACAATCGATCAGGAACAACGAACAATTCCAGTAGAGTTGGAAATCCTGCCCGGATCCACGGCAGTAGCGAAGTTTCAGAACTAAACGCAGTGACTGGGGCTTCCAGCCGCCGTCTTTGGAAAGCGGCTGGACTGCGGCTGGCAGTCCCAGTCAAAAGGGCGGGAAATCCATGATGAAAACACTGCTGATTATTGCCGGCCTGATGACTTGCGGATTTGCAAATATGAGCGATGAAGAGGAAGTCGGCTCCGACCAGGAACCGTCGGGAATTCAGGAGCCCGAATCCGGGATGGCGACGCTGGGCGGTCGGCAGTTTTGGGGCGACCTGCGATACTGTCACGGCTGGAGAATTCAGAAGAACGAAATTACCGGACACCACCGTTTGCTGAACGAGAAGGATCAGCGGATCGTGAATGGCACGTTCAAAGATTGCGAAACGAAGCTGGAACAGATTCGGACGGATCAACGGTTGCCCCCAATGTCCGGCAAAGCGGTGATCCTGATTCATGGGATCGGACGATCGTCAAAGTGTTTTTCCGGGATGGCCAAGACGTTGTCAGAAGACGGATACACCGTGATCGCATTCGATTATCCAAGTACCCGAATTCCCATTCCAGATTCGGCCGAATATCTGCACAGCGTGTTGCAGTCATTGGACAGGATCGATTCCATCGATGTCGTCTGTCATTCGATGGGCGGGTTGCTGCTGCGAGCGCACCTCATGCAGCACAAAGAGCCGCGATTCCGCCGGGCGGTCATGCTGGGAGTGCCCAACAAGGGAGCACAGATTGCGGACTTCCTGAAGAAAAACTCACTGTTCAAATTGGTGATGGGACCTGCCGGACAACAGCTGGTGACTGGCAAAGACGGGCTGATCGACAAACTGCCGACACCGGATTTTGAATTCGGCGTTCTGGCCGGCGGAAAGTCAGCACTACGCGGCTACAACCCGTTGTTGCCGGGCGATAACGACAGCACAGTGACGGTCGCCAGCACCAGACTGTCGGGCGCCAGCGACTTTATCCTGCTGCCGGTGATTCATTCTTTTCTGATGACGGACAATACCGCGATCACCGCGACACGCAGTTATCTGAATTCCGGACAGTTCAATCCCGATGGCAAACCGCAGCCCATTTCGTGCGATGACATCACGGTCATTGAGTAGCCTGCGTGCGTCCGCGGCCGATTACAGCGTATTACGCTGATTTGTGGCCGCGGGGCACGCGTTTCGATCGAAGCAAGCCTGCTCCCGCGAGCGAGTGCCGTTCACGACAGTAAGTAAACTGCTCTAATTCGAGCACTCAGCAGCCAGTTGCATCACGTACGCTGCCACTGCCTGCACATTCGATCGCTGCAGCACGTCGCAGCTGACGCCGACCGTGTCGTCTGATATGACGGCCGCGATCCCACGATCATCAGCAGACGCGTAAGGATCTTCGCCGACGATCGGTCGCCAGACTTCCAGCTTTTGAGCCGTTGTGTGCAGGTCGCCTTCCACAAGAATCAGGTCGCAATCGTTAAACATCACGTTGAACCTGGCATAGCGAACGGCTTCATCTTCGTCTCGCTGTACAGGGACAAACGCGGCCGTCATCTGTGATGACAGAATGCCCACACCTGCTGCTCCGGATTCGCGGTGTTTGTGCGAATCTTTGCCGGGGGTGTCCAATTCGTGGTGGTGATGCGTATGCTTGATCGTGGCGACGCGAAATCCCTGCCGCGTGAGCTCTGCGACCAGGTCACAGACCAGCGTTGTCTTGCCAGCGTTCTTACGACCGACGATGTGGATACGGGGAACTTGTTTCATCACGTTGGCTTGTTTGTTGTACACCTGGATTCATGTGTGGCACTGGTTCCGCCAGTGCCGGTTGGGGATGCAGCACTGGCAAAGCCAGTCGCACACCAGAGTCGCGTCAGATCTGCTCCGCTCGAACGGTCACCTTAACGCCTTTGAAGCCCGGAGTCTTTGATAAGGGATCCACTTTGTGCGGTACAATCACGTTCGCCTCCGGGTAGTACATCAACACGTTGCCCGCCCGCACATCGTACGGACGAGCGAGCAACATGCGCAGCTCGCCCACTTCGCTTTTGACTCGAACATGCTGATCGGATTTCAGTTTTAGTCGCGACATGTCGTCTGCATGCATCAGCACGACGTCGCGACGTTCCTGCCCACGATACAAATCCTCTTCGTCGTAGACAACACTGTTAAACTGGCCTTCTGACCGGACAGTCATCAGGCGAAACTCGTCATCCGCGAATTCACGCTGAGGCAACGGCGGCGCGTGAAACTTTGCCTTGCCGTTGTCTGTCGGAAAACGATATTCATCGACGGAACGTCCTGGCACATGGAACTCCGTTTTCTGTGCGTTGATGCCCAGCATGCCCTCGTAACCGGGTACAAGCTCTCCGATCAGCTTACGGATCGCCGCATGGCTCTGCAGTTTTCCGAAGTCCACTTTGCAATCGGCTCCCAAAACTCGCCGTCCCAATTCGGCAAGAATAGAAACTTCACTGCGAGGCCCCGCGAATCGCGCGGGACCTCCATCGCTGAGTCGCACATAGCTGAACATCGATTCCTGAGTTGTCGACTGCGCTTCTTCATCGCGCGGCAGGACCGGCAGAATCAGCGTTTCTCCACCGAGTCCCCAGGCGTGGCCCGTGTTCAGCGTGGTTGACATGTAGGTCAAAGTGCCGATGCGATTCATGCATTGTTCAGCATATTGCAGATCCGGATTGCTACCGAACAGGTTGCCTCCCAGATTCAGCGAGAAATCCATTTCGCCTCGGTGTGCCGCTTCCATACAGGCCATCGTGTCGTAGCCGGGATTCTTCGGCAGCTCAATATTCAACTGCTGTTCCAGCTTCTGCAACATTGCCGTCTTCAGATTCGGCGTGACTCCCATAGATCCCAGACCCTGCACGTTGCTATGCCCGCGAATCGGCATCACGCCGGCATGGCGTCGCCCGACCATGCCACGCAATAACGCCAGATTGGCGATCATCTGCACGTTGTTTGTGCCATGCAGGTGATGAGTAATCCCCATGCACCAGCCGATGACAACATTCTTCGCCGCCAGATACTGATCGGAGATGTTCGAGATCTCTGCTCGCGACACGCCGCTGTCACGGACAATGTCGTCCCAGGATGTCGCTTCCGCCAGAGCTTTGAAGTCCGCAAAGCCTTCGGTGTGCTGATCGATGAACGCCTGATCCTGCCCGCCGCGTTCCAGCACATCCTTGGCGACTCCGAGCAACCAGGCCATATCGCCACCAGTATGTGGTTGCACATAATCGCTGGCGATCTCGGAACCAAACAATAAGCTCCGCAGGTCACTGGGAATCCGGAAGTTCACCAGCCCAAGTTCTTTGACCGGATTTACCACGATCACTTTGCCACCGCGTCGGCGAACTTCCATCAGCGAACGCATCAACCGTGGATGATTCGACGACGGATTTGCACCAATCAGAATGTACAGGTCGGTGTGCTGGAGATCGTCCAGCCGAACAGTGCCGGCCCCGGTTCCGATGCTGGATCCCAGCCCCACCCCGCTGGCCTGATGGCAATAGTAACTGCAATTGTTCACGTAGTTGGTGCCGAACAGACGTGACATCAACTGCAACAGAAATCCCGCTTCATTGGACGAACGACCGCTCGCATAGAAGAAACTTCGTTCCGGTCCAGCGGCTGACATCGCATCGCTGATTCGCTGCAGTGCTTCGTCCCACAAAACGGGTCGGTAATTCTTAGCACCGCGTTCCAGCAGCACAGGCTCAACAATTCGGCCACAGTGCTCGAGCTGTCGAGACGACATGGCCTTCAGGCGGTTGATGTCGTTGCGTTGCCAAAACTCTGAGGGAATCGCACCCTGCAGATCCGACGCCATGGCCTGAAACGATTTCTTGCAGACTTCAGGAAAGTAGCCGCCTTCGTTCACCATGCCACCCAGCTGACCGCCCATACCAACCGCGCAGGTCTTGCACGTGTTCTTCGAACGCATGGCCTTCCACATCTTCCACCAGCCAACTCGGCTGGCCAGTTTGACGCTATAGCTAATGGCTTTCCAGCCGCCTCCGCTGTGTGGTCGTTTCATGATGTGTGGTGTTCTCCAGGATCGAGTGAATCGGCCTGAGTTTATCCTGTTGCCGCAGTTTCGTCGATGATATCAATGGTGTCGGATGGTCCAGACGCGGCGTTTGAGCCTGCTTATGACGCAGAGATCGTGTTTCAGGAATGCATCAGAAACGAACAATTCTTGCTTGCGGGATCGCGGCGGACGTTTCCGGACGGTTAATCCGTCATTTGTTGAGACGTGCACTATGTTTCCCGGACACACCATCATCTTTTTCCCTCTGCAAATCGCTGCAGAAAGCTGACGGTGCGGGATGGAAGTTTACAGATGCGAAGAACTAGACACAAAACGCCAATGGCCACGGCTAGACGCGGCCTGGCTGCTGTTGAGATTGCCGTTTCCGGTGCCCGGGCTTTCACTTGCTGATGACTACACACCGGAGGCGATTGCAGTTTCGACCCAAACAGATCGCGATGTGATCCTTGTGCTGGACCGATCGGGATCCATGAATGAATTTTCCAGCGATCCTGCCGCCTGGACGGCCGCTGGACCGGGCGAAGCGTTTCATGGTTCGCGGTGGCGAGAATTGGTGAGTGCCGTCGACGTGTTCCTGCAGGTTCTGGACGACTCGCCGTTGGCTGAGCAGGTTGGGCTGGCAACCTTTAGTAACTGGACCAACGAAGACCAGATGATGTCCTCGGATTATACGGGCATCCAAGCGAGTATGGATGGTTACACCCAGGCCTTCACTGGTGGCTATACGGAGATCGGCGAAGGAATCTATGTTGGCATTGATCTGCTTATCGATCCAGCACGAGCTCGCCCTTTCGCTTCGAAGACTCTGATCGTAATGACAGACGGTATCGAGAACACTGGTTGAGACAACCTGGCTGCGGCAAAACTTGCCCACGACGCCTACGGCATCACTGTACACACGATCACTTTCAGTGCGGGTGCCCTGCAACAGCCGATGAAGGACGCCGCAGCAGCCGGTGGTGGTGGTGAACACAATCACGCCGCAGACGCGGCTCAACTACGAGCCACCTTTATTGACCTGCCTCGAAACCTGCCAACACTGCTCACGAAATAGACAATCGTTTTGCAGGTTGCACAAACAATCCGAACAGATATCGATCACAATGCGAAAACAACTCCGAACTACGCACCAGAAAAATCGCCAGGGCACAACGATCGTCGAGTTTGCGATCGTGGCACCGATCTTCTTCCTGGTACTGATGGCCAGCTTCGAGTTTATTCGCATCAATACCATTCGTAACGCCGCGAACAACGTCGCCTACGCGATGTCTCGACAGGCGATGGTTTCTGGCGCAGACGCAACGAACATCGAGGCCAACAATCAGGGAATCCTGCAGGCTTTGGGTGTCCGAAACCACACCATCACGTTCACGCCAGCTGTGATCGCTGCCGATACCGATCGCGTCACCGTCGAGATCTGCATTCCGTTGGGAGACAACGGCTGGATTGTCCCACGCTTCACAGGCAACCGGGATCTGGTCGCCGGATCAACTTTGTTTGCGGAACGCTATCGCGACAATTAGCGCACTGTCAGCGGTGTTTTGATGAGTGCCACTGGCTCTGCCGGCAAAGCCAGTGGCACACAGCGAATCACGACTGGTCTAGCACTACCGCGAATTTCGCTGACTTGTGGCCGCAGAGGACGCGTTTCGTCCTGCGTGGGCCGGTTCCCGCGAGCCAGAACCGTTCACAACAATAATTAAACTGCTCTAGTCCCAGAACAAGCGACCATTTTGCGTGTGGGCAAAGAAAGACTCGAAATCCCCTTTGAGGACAGCGTGTGGAATGGTGTTAGCACATCACAAGACGTGACTCAGAAAAGGATTTCGAGTGAAA
>CALFOL010000329.1 GCA_937919915.1 uncultured Planctomycetaceae bacterium | reverse complement strand
CCTCTTCATCCAGTACCTGTTTCTATTCATGGCTGACAACCTTCTGACTCGCATCACGGCCACCATTCCGTGGAAGTACATCGTCCGCCGCACGCTGTATTGCATTCCCGTTTACCTGGGAATTCTGCTGCTGTTGATGTTAATTCTGCGTGTGCGAGATCCCGTTCCGGCCTTTATGGGGAAGAACGCCACTCTCGAGGATATCGCAGCCAAGCGCAAAGAAGTCGGCCTGGATCAACCGTTCCTGGTGCAGTACGGCCGATTCGTCGGCCAGCTGTTGACGTTCAACTTCTCTGAAGAAAGCTGGCAGCAACAGGGCCGAACCGTCGGAGAAATCGTCGGCGGCGGACTCGGCCCAACACTCGCGCTGACCGCACCAGCGCTGTTACTGACGACATGCATTTCGGTCTGCATTTCACTCATCGCCGCCTGGTTTCGGGGGCGGTTGGCAGATCGGCTGCTGGTGTTCTTTGCGGTGTTGGGTATGAGCATCAGCTTTCTGGTGTACATCATTCTGGGCCAGTACATGTTGGGCTACGCAATTCGTTCTGACGACTTTGCGCCGTTTGCAATCAGCGGCTACGAGTCCATTCATCAGGCCGGGCTGTGGGCGTACCTAACGTCAAAATGGCCGTACTATTGTCTGCTGCCGGTGCTGATCAGCGTGATCGTTTCTACGGGTTACGACACGCGTTTTTATCGAGCCGTGATGGTCGAAGAAACGCAGCGCGACTATATCACCACCGCCCGAGCCAAGGGGGCTGGAGAAAGTCGGATCATGTTCCTGCACCTGCTGAAGAACGCGATGATTCCGGTAATTACTCGCGTGAGCATCAGTATTCCGTTCTTGATCACCGGTTCGTTTCTGCTGGAAATGTACTTCCGCATTCCCGGTGTTGGGCGTGCGTTAATTACCGCTGTCAACCAGGCAGACTTTCCGGTGGTACAGACGATCGGAGCCGTTTTTGCTGTCGCTTATCTTGCCACCAATCTGTTAACTGATGTGCTGTACGCCATGGTTGATCCACGAGTGAGGTTGTCATGAGCGGAACAACGACAACTCCCCGACAGTCGCGTGTTTGGTTGAAGTTCATCAAGCATAGACCGGCGTTAATTTCGCTGGTGGTCATTGGAATCTACCTGGTAGCAGGTATTGCGGTGATGTTTGGAATGATCTCCGTAAGTGATACTTCCAACGCTTACGACGCACCATTTCGGCCGGGATTCGGCCTCTCCGCAACTCCGGAAAAACGACTCGACGATGCGGACTGGTACCTCAACAAGCTCCGGCTTCCGCTGGGCAGCGTGGATGCCAAAACCGCGCTGGAGGAATTTCCGGTGACGGACCTGCAGGCCGCTGATCGGTCCGTTGACGAACTGCGTACAGCGTTGACGCAAGGTGATGGATTGTTGATGCAACTGAAAGAAGTTGCCGATCTGGATGCGACTGTCGCCAGTGGCACGCCACAAGGGGTGGAGTTATTGCAGAACATCGAAGCGCTTGAGCAGACTGTCAACGGAATGATGCAGCGGCAGCCAGATGTCGGCGGTTTTCGACGCTGGATGCACCTGTCACTAGGCACCGACCGACTGGGACGGTCGAATTTGCTGCGAGCGGTCTATTCGATTCGCGTGGCGATCTTGGTTGGCCTGGTGACCGGGATGATCTCCGTCCTGATCGGCACAGTGCTGGGACTGGCGGCCGGTTACTTCGGCGGTTGGGTGGATGTGCTGATTACGTGGCTGTACTCCACGTTCGCGTCGATTCCCAACATCGTACTGCTCATCCTGCTGGTCTATGTCTTCCGTGAAGGCACACTCGACACAGCGATCAATGACGCCACCGGCGGACTGCTTTCGAAACTGCTGGGCGGGGCCCGGTTGGATTCGACGCTGATTCCAGTGTACGTCGCGTTTTGTGCAACGTTCTGGATTGGCCCGTGCCGGGTGATTCGCGGTGAAACGATGAAACTGCGTGAACAGGAATATATCCAGGCGGCGCAGGTGCTGGGTTACGGCAACTGCCGAATTCTGTTCCGTCATCTGTTGCCCAACGTGTCACACCTGATGTTGATTAACTTTTCGCTGTTGTTCATCGGAGCCATCAAGTCGGAAGTGATTCTCAGCTTTCTGGGGCTGGGCGTTCAGGAAGGGACCAGTTGGGGCGTGATGATCAATTTCGCAAAAGACGAAGTGGTGAATGGCAACTTCTGGCAAATCGGAGTCGCCACCACCTTTATGTTTATCCTGGTGCTGGCGTTCAACATTCTGTCGGACGCCATGCAGGATATTTTAGATCCCAAACACGTCTGAGGTTCGTAAATGCACCTGATTCCGGCACCACTCACCAATCACATACGTTGTAACTCATGACTGATTCCGACACCCCAACTCAAACGCCTACCGCCGCGCCTGCAACTTCAGGCAGAGTCGTCTTGAGCGTTCGTAATCTGTCGACGTCGTTTCGTACCGATCATGGTCTGGCGACGGCGGTCACTGATGTCAGCTTCGATCTGTATGCCGGTGAAGCTCTGGGAATCGTGGGCGAAAGCGGTTGCGGAAAATCCGTCACCAGCAAGTCGATCATGCGACTGTTACCGGAACACAATACGCGCTACGGCAGCAACAGCGAGGTCCTGCTGGGATCAGATAACCTGCTGAAACACACCGCTCGGCAGATGCAGGAAGTTCGCGGCAACCGGATCGGCATGATTTTTCAGGAACCGATGACCGCATTGAATCCGGTTTTTACGATCGGCTGGCAAATTGATGAAGCTCTGAAACTACACACGTCGCTGGATCGGCATCAACGCCGCCAAAAAGGCATTGAGATGTTGAAGATGGTGGATATGCCCAGCGCCGAACGTCGCTACGACGAATATCCGCATCAGCTGTCCGGTGGTATGCGACAACGTGTGTTGATCGCCATGGCTTTGTGTTGCGAACCAGAGATTCTGATTGCCGACGAACCAACCACGGCTCTGGACGTCACCATTCAGGCTCAGATTCTGAAGCTGATGAATGAACTTCGGGCCCGCACCGGAACGGCTGTGCTGCTGATTACTCACGATCTGGGAGTCGTCGCCCAAACCTGTGATCGTGTCGTGGTTATGTATGCAGGACAGGTGGTGGAGACGGCCGGCGTGTCGGATCTGTTTCACCGCCCGGCTCATCCGTACACCAGCGCGTTATTGAAGTCGATTCCACAGTCCGGTGCCCGCAGAACAAAGGGCGAACGTTTGCCAACGATCGATGGTCTGGTCCCGGGGCTGTTCGAAATGCCAACCGGCTGCCGCTTTGCGGATCGCTGTGAATTCTGTGAGCAAAAATGCCGCGATGAACAACCCGGCGTCACCAGTGCACAGCCTGATCGCAATGTCCGCTGTCATTTCCCATTGAACCCAGACGCGTCGCGGAGCACTCATGAGTCTGCTTGAAGTCAGAAACCTCGAAAAATCCTTCCCGATCAAGGGCGGCCTGCTAAATCGAACGGTCGCTTCGGTGCAGGCTGTTCGTGATGTGACGTTCAGCGTGGACAGCGGCGAAACAGTTGGGATCATCGGCGAAAGTGGTTGCGGAAAATCAACGCTTGGCAAGACGATTGTCGGCCTGTATCCGGCAACCTCCGGTACGGTGCATTTTGAAGACATCCTGACGTCCGATGCCAAGCTGCATAGACAGATGCAGTTCATCTTTCAGGATCCGTATTCGTCATTGAATCCCCGCATGACGGCCGGACAGATGTTGTCCGAGGTCATTCGCTTCCACGATATCGTGCCCCCAGCTCAGACGACGTCGTATGTCCACGAACTGCTGGCGATGGTTCAGCTTGGCAGTGACGCCCAGTACCGCTATCCGCACGAATTCAGTGGTGGGCAGCGGCAACGTCTGAACATTGCCCGCGCCCTTGCGGTAAAGCCTCGACTATTGATTGCGGACGAACCCGTTTCTGCGCTGGACGTGTCGGTGCAGGCACAGATTCTGAATCTGTTAATGGATCTTCGCGAACAACTTGGGCTGACCATCCTGTTCATCAGCCACGATCTGAAAGTGGTCGAACACTTTTGTGATCGAATGATTGTGATGTATCTGGGGAAAGTCGTTGAGCAATTGTCGTGCGAAGACATCTATCGCGACGCCAAACATCCGTACACGAAGGCGTTGTTGAAATCAAATCCGATCAATGATCCGGATGATCGTGGCGACCTGTTCATTCTGGAAGGGGAAGTGCCGAGTCCTCGCGATCCACCACCAGGCTGTCCGTTCGTCTCACGCTGCGAGATCGCCGAAGATCGTTGCCGGACAAATCCGCCATCACTGGTGCAGCTGGGCGATCAGCAGCAGGTTTCCTGCTGGGCGGTAACAAGTCCCGCAACGGCAAACGCCAGCGAAGGCTAAAGCTAAAGCGGTTTGTCTTTTCCTGTGGTCGGCTGCCCCGACTTTTGTTCAGCCTGCTCGCTGGAGCAATTTACCTTTTGTTGTGGACGGTTCTGGCTCGCGGGAACCGGCTCACACAGGACGAAACGCGTCCTGCGCGGCCACGAGTCAGCGTAATACGCTGTAAATTCAGAACGAAACTTCGTACAGCGTCGGCCAGTTCTTGCCCGTGACGAACAGTCGCTTGCCGACCGCATCCCAGGCGATCCCGTTCAGCACGGCTTCTCGACTTCTGGCGAGTTCTGGCGGTCGCAGTGGAGCCAGTTCCAGCCAGCTCGTCACTCGGCCGGTTTCCGGATCAATTCTGGCGATCTGATCCTTGTACCACACGTTGGCAAAGATCTCACCATTCACGAATTCCAGTTCGTTGAGTTGTCCAACAGACCGGAAACCATTTTTGACATGCAACCTCCGCACGACTCGCCAGGTCTTCGGGTCCACCATCCGCAGCACCGACGAACCATCGCTGATGATCAGGTGCTGACCGTTGTGAGTAATCCCCCAGCCCTCTCGCAGTGAGGCGTCGATTTGTTTTAGAGCCACGGTGCCGGTTCGTTCGAAAGTCGTCGCGTCGTAAGTAATCAGGTAGCCGTTTTTCCACGTCAGCTGAATGATGGTGTTTTCCCAGACCGTCACGCCTTCACCAAACACGTCGCCCGGCAGCGCGATGTCCAGGTCTGGTTTTCCGGTGAGCAGATCGACGGATCTCAGTCGTGATTGATTGTAGTGTCCCGTGCCTTCCAGAATCTTTCCGTTGTGGACCACTAACCCCTGACAGAACGACGTTTGATCATGAGGATAGGTGTGCACGACTTTGACCGGTTGCACCGGCGGCCCCGATGGGGCTGATGGTGTCAGCAAACTGGCTCCGGCAGCTAGGGCGGCGATTAACAGCACCAGGATGGGCATAAGTCGTTTCCAGATGCTTGGCGGTTGCTCAGAATTCATCGTCTCAGCAGAAATATGGTTCGGAGAATTGTTCACGTGGTCTCGCAAAGAGACAGACCATGGGACAGCGGAAGTATAGATCCACCGCCATCTGCGGGGAACCTGAGAATATCGGTTCATTCGCAAATCCGTTTCGCATAACCTGCTCACAACTGCAGGAGCGAGCGGCCACACCGCGGAAAAACTCCGTTGCATTGGCGACAGACGAACGTATTGACGCAACACGAAATCCCTATGGCTGGTTCAGATATTCAACAGCAAAAATCGGCTTTCCGTTCTCAAGCTGCGGGCAATCGACGTGATCAGCCGGACAAAGAGGAACTTAGCCGACGCATTGTCGGCGCCTTTATGTCGCTGCCCGAATTCGCCCTGGCGGACACCGTTCTGTTTTACGTCGATGTTCGCGATGAAGTCAGAACGCAAACCGATCTGCAGTTGGCTCTGGACTGCAGCAAGACGATCGTTGTGCCATGGTGCAACGAGGCTGGCGAACTCGAGCTGTTTTGCCTGACCAGCATGGATCAGCTGGAGACTGGAAAGTACAAAATTCCTGAACCGAACCGGGAACTGCGAACCCGTCCCGAACATCAGATCGATGTGAAAGCACTTGACCTGCTGATGGTGCCGGGTGTGTGCTTCGATTACCATGGCGTTCGTATCGGCCACGGGAAAGGCTATTACGATAAGCTGCTCGCGAGAGCTCGGCCGGACGCGGCCAGAATTGCGCTGGCCTTTGAATGTCAGGTATTCGAACGCATCCCCACAGCTGAGCACGATGAGTTGATGGATACGATTGTCACCGAACAACGCATCTATCAAAGCGATCGATTGAAGGTTACCCGCTGATTTCGCTCAACAGATCGTAAGCAGATCGCAGCTCCCGAGTAATCTGCGCCGCCAGGTTCGTTTCTGCAGCGTCAGTGTCCGGCATCACCGGCCATGTATACGTTTCCACTTCCAGGTGCGGCGCGTATTGCAACAATTGCACTCGCTGTAATGCCGCTTTCAGGTCGGGGCGAGTCGTATGCAGCGGGCCGATTTCGTCCGCATAGACGGGCACGTGAAAGTGCACACGCCAGATGTCGGCCTGCAGGAAGTCGTCTGGAGGATCCTGCTGCAGATCTTCTATCGTCAGATCCAATCGCTGCTGAACGGTGCCATCCTTCATTTTGGCATACGTCTGATGCAGATAGCGCGGTTCCACAAACTTCGCCAGCGCTGCCAGCCCGGCGGGATTTGTCGAGGGCGACCTGAGTTCCACAGCGTTGGTGATATGAATCTTGTTCAGGCGAATGCCGATATCCACCAGCTGATCGATCGATTGC
Organism: uncultured Planctomycetaceae bacterium; assembly: GCA_937919915.1. Taxonomy (GTDB): domain Bacteria; phylum Planctomycetota; class Planctomycetia; order Planctomycetales; family Planctomycetaceae; genus Fuerstiella. Next base: position 304 of record CALFOL010000329.1, on the reverse strand, counting down.
GGCAGGACTTCGAATTCGACGGATTGGTGGCAGACGTCCAGGCAAATTCCGATATATTCGCGAACATCATCCTCACATCCCAATGCATCCGCCATTTCGAACAAAGCATTGAACTGCGGAACGGCGTCGTGGACGACCGAAGAGATCTGGCACATCGGCTCGGGCTCAACCGCCAGCCGAATCGTCCTCCCGGTTTCCTGTTGCAGTTCCTTCAGAAAACGGGCCATGTGAATCAAATTGCGGAAACAGGTGGCGTGAAAATCGGCTCTGGTGGGGTTCATTTTCCCACCCAGCGGCACTGTTG
>CALFOL010000328.1 GCA_937919915.1 uncultured Planctomycetaceae bacterium | reverse complement strand
AAAGGATCTCCCAGAGGGCACCAGACGAGTTAAGCTGACGAATAACCACGCCCCCAAAAGATCAGCATCCATGCGTTGCTTGAGCGATCGTCTCAATCAACTTAGCCGCTTTTTGGTGAACTGTGGTCATGAGAAATGTTAACTGGTTCTCAATATTCGTGGAATCCCATTTGTATTAGTCAAGGATTACCTGGTCAGTTGAATCGTTTGTCTCGGAAGCGTTCTCCGGATCGTCATACTCCGATTCTTCGGGCCTCCAATTCGGTCATTCGGCCATGATCAGGGAGAGATACGCGGCCTGGCAACTTAAGGTCGGTTCTGCATACTTCCTGATCCGGCAAGCGCAAAACACATTGTTTGTGGAAACCAACTGTCGAAGCGGAGGTTCCAGAGGCTCGTCACCAGAGAGGATCAGTTCCAGAGCCAACAGACACCCAAATGTTTCCGGAAGGAGCACCTCGCGGGAAACTCTTTCTTCATCCATCTTTCCCCGCTTGCGGTTGTCGTCTGAGAAGAGGAGATTGACGACCATCGCCGAGGTGGTCCAAAACCTCCAACGTGATTCCCAAACCTGAGCCCAGTGCGAAGTAACGCCAATACAAAGCAAAGAACGGAGCTGCGAAGACCCAGAAGTGACATCAACAGGGATTCCGCAATTGAACGGCCAGCTGCGCTTTGCTCGTTGAACAAAACGATCTACAGTCCGCCGTCGCGGCAATTCTGCGATGAAGTCCCTTGCTGACGATCACTGCAAAACAGATGTCGATTGACGATCACTATGGCCAAGAAGAAGCCTGAAAAAAAGGCAAACGAACCAGACATCCGTCTCGAAGACGCGATGAATGAACTTCAGGAAATTGTCGGGAGTCTGGAATCCGGTCAGGAGCCCCTTGATGATTCCCTGGCAAAGTTCGAACGTGGGATGGAATTGCTGCGAGTTTGCCATGGACAGCTCGAACACGCGGCACAGCGAATTGAAATCGTGACCCGCGTTGACGCGAACGGGAATTTCCAGACCAAAGACTTCGACGGCGCTTCGACGCTTGACCGAACGGCCGATGTCGCAGGCGGTGATGCTCGTTCGAAGCTGTTCTAAAGCGGTCTGTACGCGTTGTGGTGAACGCAGCACCAAACAGAACGACAGTTGACGTTGTCTACCTGGCACTCGCCGAAACCGGCAGCAGGATGCGGGACGGCTTCGCTGACGTGTGGTAAACGGATTCTGTGGCAACCGCTGTGGAGGACCCGAATGGCCCTTCCGCGGTATTCGGATTGCGATCAAACAGCGGGAAGTAAGCTCCACAGATATCGACTCGCAGTCTGTGTCCAGCCGCGATCTGAGCCGCAATCGGCCCGAGGTCGACGGTGATCTGGCAGGTCTCGTTCGGCGTCAGTGGTTTCGGTTCAAGTTCCGATTCACGGAACCGGCCCCGCAGAATGCCGACCGCCAGATTGTAGGCCGCTCCATCCGGATGCACGTCGATCAGCTTCACCACCCAGTCGGCATCGGGCGTGTCGGCCGCAACAAACAGTTCGACGTGGGCATTGCCAGCAAAGGTCAGAGGCTCGGTCAGCGGTTCCGTGGAGTAGCACAGCACGTCGACGCGATCTTCAATCGTCTGTTGATTTACTGGTGCCCACGTGGCGGCATTCAGTGGTCGCTGATCCGTGACCGGGCACGCGGGAACAGGATCAGCCGGGTCGGCTCGAAAGCGGTCGACGGGTTCCTCAACCGATGGAGCCGTGCGATTGAGTTGACCGTCGCCGCCGCGCGTGTTCGCTCGGCCGGATGAGTGCAAGTAGAAACTCGTCGATTCATAACCTGCCGGCGGCCAGGCCTCCGCCTCGTGCCAGCGGTTTTCACCCATCACGAAATAACGGACGGGAACCATTGGAGCCACTGCTGGGGCCACATTTTCATTCAGCGTGCGATCAAACCATTCCAGCGTGGCCGCGGCTGCGTCCCATTCTGCCTCCGCTCCAAAGTTCAGTTCGCCCACCGCGGACTTGCCAATGGTTCCATGATCCCACGGTCCAAGAATCAGCTGCTGCCGTTTACGAGTGACTGGATCCTTTGCCAGTTGCTGCATGCGCGTGAAATTATTGACGGATTCTCGCGAGAAAAAGTCGTAGTAGCCGACGACATGCTGCATCGGCAGTTGCAGGTTGAGCATGTCTTCCGTCATGTCGAGACGCTTCCAATAGCCATTGGGAGAAGGGTGAGTCAACATGCCTTCGAGCCAGGGAATCGGCCAGCCGACCTGGTCGTCGATCTCGCTGAGCGGCAGATGCAACAGCGTCTGATCCCAGTCTTCCGTGACTTTCGCGGCATCAGGTTTGGTTGAATGCCCGGAGGCCCACCTGGCGATTAGCGTGTGCCGCACGGCACCGCCCAGATAGAGGTTGCGATAAAAACTGCTATAGGTCGCGGTGGGGGTGATTGTAACGAGTCCCGGCGGATGTTCGACGGCGGCCTGCCATTGTGTGGCCCCAACATAAGAACTGCCCCACATTCCGATGCGACCATTGCACCACGCTTGCTGACCGATCCACTCGATCGCATCGTAGCCGTCCTGGCCTTCGTTGTTGTATGGCATGAAAACGCCTTCCGAACCGAATTTGCCTCGGCAGTCCTGCACAACGGCAACATATCCTGCGGCCGCGAATCGCTCCGCCGCCCCCTTAGCACGGGCCTTGTTATACGGCGTTCGCATCAACACAACGGATGCTTGCCTGGTTGTATCGTCGCGATAGATATCGGTCGCAAGATTGATACCATCACGCACGGGAACCATAACGGTCTCGACTTTGATCTCAGCACTTGCGACCGTGGCGACAGATAGCAAAACGAGGAACAAACAGATTTGCTTCATGGTGTGACCTTTATTTCAATAGGAATGACCGCCGGTTCGACACCATTGTGTCAGAATCCAGAACAACAGATACCCTGGCGGCAGGGTATCCAGGATTAAGCTTCCACTCGCCGCTCGGGCGTTTGTCCATCTCAGTGGGCGATCCGGCGTGTGAATCCACGAATCGAAAGAGCCTCAACGAATTGACCACGGCAGTGAACCAAAGGGTCGGCAAAATTACGCGATTTCGTGATGGAAATTATGGGGCGCGTCGGCGGCGACAGACTACGTGTCGCAAGCCTTTCGGGCGAACAATTGGGCGCCATTGCGGGTGCCGTAGTTGAACCGGGGAAGTTAGCTACACCCGTCCGCGATGGCTTTCGATGTGCGTTCGTAACTCCTGATCGGCTTCGCCTACACGACCGGCCTTCAGTGAATCGATGATCTGTTGATGACTCTCGATGCCTCTGGACCATTCGGCTTTCTTGACGCTCTCGCGGAAGCGACGAAAGAAGACAGCCAGTACGTCGGTGAACGCCATCAGCGGCGAGAGTCCGCTGGCGCAGATCAGTTCGCGATGAAACGCGATATCCAATTTCACCCAACGAGCCAGACTGCGAGCTTGCCGGAGTTCTCCATTGATGGCGTTCAACCGTTCGTACAGCGAAGTGTCCTGCTTCATTCGTCTGGCGACGTGCCGCAGGACGCCCGTTTCGATGAGCACTCGCGTGTCGATCAGTTCTTCCGCGGAGACGTCGTGCATCGCGGGATGGAAGCCAAGGTACTCGGTGACGCGTTCCATGTTCACGCTTCCGACGATCAATCCACGCCCCGGCCTGGCCTCAACGATGCCAAGGAATTCCAGCGACTTCGTGGCCTCGCGCAGGCTGAGTCGGCTGACACCGAACTTCGTTGCCAGTTCCGTTTCCGTCGGCAACCGGTCTCCGGATTTGAGATTGCCTTCGATAATAAACGTCTTCAGTCGATCAGCGACGACATCGCGAAGCTTGGACCGTTCGATAATTTCGACCATTGAATTTTTCTCACAGAGCTGACGGCAGCCGATTGACGAACGCGGTGACTGATCATTAGAGTATCTGATAATCTAATGATCTTCAAGAGGATATGGTGCGATACGGAGTTCTCAACCGAAAGCTCAAGATGAAAATAGCGATTACTGACTACTCGTTCCCAAGCCTCGACATCGAAGAGAACATTTTGCTGCCGTTGGGCCACGAGATTGCGGCGTGGAAAGAAAAAAAACCCGCCGCCGAGCTGCCTGCGTTGGTGGCCGATGCCGATGCAGTGATCACCCAGTTCGCGACGGTCGATGCCAATGTGATTGCGAGCATGCAGCGGGCGAAAGTCATTGTCCGGTATGGCATCGGAGTGGACAACGTGGACATTGAAGCAGCCGCGGCTCGCGGGATTCCCGTCTGCAACGTGCCCGATTACTGCATTGACGAAGTGGCCGACCAAACGCTCGCCTTTCTGCTGGCGACTACGCGGCAAGTGGTAACGAACTGCCTGCGAAACCGAGAAGGTCAATGGGGCCTGGCAACACCGCTTGATCAGATGCGGGCACTCCGCGACATGACCATCGGGATCGTGGGTTTCGGACGAATCGGTCGCGAAGTGGTGTCACGACTGCGAGCGTTCAAGTGCCGAGTGCTCGTGCATGATCCCGTTGTTTCAGCGGGAGAGATTCAACAGGCAGGTGCCGAGCCGGTTGCATTGCGCGAGTTGCTGTCCCAGTCGGACGCGATCTCGTTGCATTGTCCATCGATGGCTCAGACGCGCGGGATGATCAACGGCGATTCGCTGGCGACCATGAAACGTGGTGTGATTCTGATCAACGTGGCTCGCGGAGATCTCGTCGATCCCGCGGCTCTGACCGAGGCTTTGCAATGCGGTCAGGTTTCGGCCGCCGCGATGGATGTGTTCGCGCCGGAGCCGATTCCTTCCGACCATGAAATTCTGAAAATGGACAACGTGATCGTTGCCTCGCACATTGCCTCGTGCAGTGTTCCAGCCGTACGAAAGCTGCGTGAAACAGCCGCCAATCTGGCGGCGATGGCGTTGCGAGGGGAAGCGTTGCCGAACGTCGTGAATGGAGTCGTCGCCCATGGCTAACGATGCCGCATGCGTGCTGGTGACCGGCGGAAGCGGGTTCATCGGCACATGGGTTCTTCGCGAATTGCTGACACGGGGTGCTCGGTCTGTGGTCGTTGATCTGCAGCCCGCACCGCAGCGTTGGCAGCGAGTGCTCGGTGAACGTGCGAAAGACGTCGTGTGTGCCGACGCCTCGCTATTGGATTGCGATGGTCTGCAGCGCGTTATCGATAAACACTCGGTGACGCACGTCATTCATCTGGCGGCACTACTGACGCCGGCGTGCCAGGCAGACCCGTGGCTGGGATGCCAGGTCAACGTACTCGGAAGCACCAGCGTATTCGAAGCGGCGCGGCGCTCGCAGCAAATTCGATCGGTCTCGTATGCAAGTTCTTATGCCGTTTACGGTGACGAAGTTGAACACTGCGATTCGCCAGTGGAGAACATTCCGCCCACTTTTTACGGAGCGTTCAAGCAGGCTGTCGATCTGATTGCGGATCAATACTGGCGGCACTGCAATTTGGCCTCGGTCGCCATTCGACCGCACGTGGTCTACGGCCCCGAACGTGATCAGGGACTGACAGCCGGTCCGTCACTGGCTGCTCGGGCTGCCGCGATGGGCGAGTGCTATTCAATTGGGTACACGGGTTGCGTCGGGTACGACTATGTCGAAGACGTGGCTCGAGCCTTTGTGCGGGCCGCGTTTGAGCGCACGGACGGAGCAACAGTTGTCGACCTGCCCAGCGAACGCGCCACGACGGAGGAGTTTGTCCGCGCGATCGAAGGCGTGGTGCCGAAAGCCGTTGGTACGATTCGAATCGATGGCCCGGAAATCCCGACGAACATTTCGCCGACGCCGCGAGACATCACGACGTTGTTCCCGGATTGGAAGCCGACTTCATTACTGGAAGGGGTGCGTCAAACCGTCGACTTTTATCGCACAGGGGTGACATCGTGAAAACGGTTTCGATCGCTGATCTCACACGTTTCACCGAAGACTGCTTTCGCAAGGTTGGAATGCGCGATGCCGACGCACGTGCGGCCACAGAGGCGCTGGTCACGACCGATGCGATGGGCGTCTTCACTCATGGCACAAAGTCGCTTGTGGGATACTTAAAGAAGCTAAAAGGCGGCGGATACGGAGCCACCGCGACGCCGGTCATTGAACGCGAGGGTCCCGGCTGGGCTGTCATTGACGGTGCCTCAACGCTTGGTCAGGTCGGCAGCATTTTCGCCATGCAAACCGCGATGCAGAAAGCTCGCGACGTGGGCATTGCGTACATCGGCCTGCGAAATACCGGACACATCGGCGCTGCCGGTTACTACGCAGTCATGGCGGCGAAGGAAGGTTTCATTTCGACAGTGACGGGCAACGACATGCCCAGTGTTGCGGCGCCGGGTTCGCGTGGAGCGGTGCTGGGAAGTAACCCGATCGCTTTCGGCATTCCCGTGGAAAACGGCGCGCCGATTTTTCTGGATATCGCCACGGCGGCCGTCGCTGGCGGGAAGGTGTATGCGGCTCATCAGCGAGGCGAACCGATTCCGACAACATGGATCATTGATGCCGAAGGCCAGCCGACGACAGATGGAAGTCTCTATCCGTTCAAAGCGTCACTGGCTCCGATGGCAGGCCACAAGGGATACGGATTTGGTCTGTGGTGTGAGATCCTGTCGGCGGTATTGCCGGGCGGAAACATGACGTGGCAGGTGGGAAGCTGGATCTTTGATGAACCTTCACTTCCGTCCTGGCACAACGCGTCGTTTGTGGTGATCAGCGTCGATGTGATTGCGTCGCGCGCGGAGTTTGGTCAGCGCATAAGAACGTTAATCGACGAAGTGCATGCGGCACCAACCGCTGATGGAGTCGAAAGTGTGTTGCTTCCAGGTGAACGAGAATGGCGGAACTATCATCGGGCAGTGGACGACGGAATTCCGCTTCCGCAGGATGTGATTGATAAGTTGCAGGAGGCGGCTGAATTCATGTCGGTCCCAATGGTGTCGTAGCGGAAGTTGCAGAGACTTTCGGAGATTTCCCGGGGCGCGT
>CALFOL010000327.1 GCA_937919915.1 uncultured Planctomycetaceae bacterium | reverse complement strand
ATCTACAACACGGATGCTCCGACCGCTGAAAGCATCGAAACCAGCAGAAGGGCTTTGGAGTCATTTAGTTCACCGCCGCAGGAAAACGAAGAATCCGCAGGCGGGCATGATGCACCGGGTGGTGGCGGTGGCGGTGGTTTCGCCGGACAACGTCAGCCACCCAGTGATCCCGCTGTAGCGCTGCTGGACACAAACGGCGATGGGGAACTTGACGAAGCCGAAGTCGCGGCCGCAAGTGAGGTCCTGTTTGCTGCGGACAGGAATTCCGATGGCAAGCTCACAAGAGAAGAATTTCCAGCGGGACCGACACCCCCTGCAGGTCGCCGCCGTCCGCCAATGGATGATACTGAGGAGTCGGACATACCTGCTGCTGCAGTGGAAACTGAAGCAGCCGAGTCTAAGACAAAGCCGGGAACAACAGAATCAACCACCGTAAAACCAACGGAGCCTGAGGCGACGATTGAACAAACGCCTGACGCCGCTGCGATACCGCCGGGGACTTCTCAGGATTAGAACGAACAAGTTACAAGAGATTTATGGCATCATCATTCGAATCGACTCGGCGCGTCGTGTTTTGCGAAACTGACATGGCGGGCATCGTTCATTTTTCTAACTTCTATCGGTGGATGGAGCAGGTCGAACATGACTTTTTCAGGTCACTTGGACTGACGATCGTCAACACCCAACCGGATGGATCCATCCTGGGATGGCCTCGTGTGTCAGCCAACTGCCGCTTTAGTTCTCCGGCCCGCTATGAAGATGTCTTGAACGTGAAGTTGACTGTTCAGCGCATTGGCGTGAAGTCGCTGACATACGACATTCGGTTCGACATCGACGGACGCCTTGTGGCAAGCGGCACGATGAAAACGGTGTGCTGCCGGGTCGAACATGGGACCGGGTTGCAGTCGGTGGCGATTCCTGCTGAGTATCTGGAACAGCTGGAAGAGCATTCTGCTGAGTAGTTGCCGTTCGGAGAACCTGGTGACCTACATGCTGTCGCGAATTGCCGTGAACACCTCGCCGAGCGAGGCGTTTACCACGAGGTCCGCGTGAGAATCCAGTGGCGTTTGGTCACGATTCAGAATCATCAGCTTTGCTCCGGCGGCCGCTGCCATGCGCGGCAGACTGGCAGCAGGTTCAACCACAAGTGACGATCCCAATGCAAGGAAGACTCGGCATTGTTGAGACCACTCGACGGACTTCTGCAGGATGTGCTCGGGCAAGGACTGGCCAAACGATACCGTGGCGTGTTTAAGGCGACCGCCGCATGTTGGGCAGTCGGGGACCACGTTGTCTGCGAGAAACATTTCGACCCAAAGATCAACGTGGTCGTTGAAATCGCAGTCGAGGCAACCGAGTCGTCGAGCCGTTCCGTGCAGTTCCAGAACGCTGGCGTTACCGGCCTCAGCGTGCAGCCCGTCGATGTTCTGCGTGATCACACCACAAAGAGTGCCGTGATGTTCCAGTGCTGCCAGCGTGGTGTGCGTGACGTTGGGCCGGGCTTTGATAAAGTCGGCATGAGCTGCTGACTTCTGTCGCCAATATTCGTGACGCTCCTCCGCGCTGCGGCAGAAGTCGTCAAAGTAGACGGTGCGGTTCTTTGCCCAAACGCCGCCAGGTGAGCGAAAGTCAGGGATTCCGCTTTCAGTACTGATGCCGGCGCCGGTGAAGGCCACTACAGATCCCGGGGCAGCCGCGTGAGCTTCACGCATCCATAAACAGATTAATGCCGCGGCGTCGGAGACGTCGTCGGCGTTCATACGTATTGTCATGGTGAGATTTGTTCAGAATTGCGCTTCGGTGGACTTGTTAGTTGCCGAAGCCCTGCTGTACGAGGCTTACAGCAGTTTGCTTATTGCTGTGAACGGTACTTGCTCGCAGGAGCAGGCTTTCTTCAATCGAAATGCGTTCCCCGCGGCCACAAGTCAGTGTAATACGCTGTAGGGCCGTTTACGAAGTGAAGTTTAGGTTTTGACGGGTTCATGGTCCCTGAGCGGCTTTCTAGATTCCTTTGCTTACGTCTTCGGACTAAAACCAGAGGCTGTCACCTGTTGTTGTACTGCGTCTAACACTGAAACCCGCCCAGCCTGTTCGGAACGGATTGTAGCTTTCCCCGCAGCAGCGTCAGCAGCAGACGTGCGTGGTGTTCAGCACTGAGAGGCTGCGCGGTTGATGGATTCCAGTCGAGTTGCGGCATCCCGGAAATGAAAATCCATGGCGATGACATCTGCATAATGATCGATCGCTGCCGCCGTATTGCCACGATGTTCGTAGACTCGCCCCAGCCAGTAATGAGCCAGTTTAAAGGCATTGGGCTTTTCAGTGGCGACTATTAGCTTCAACGCCTCTTCCAGCTGCAGGCGGCCGGACTCGGCGTGACTGGACCGCACCCAGCATTCGCCGAGTCCGATCATTGCTTCGACCTGCAGTTCTGGACATTCACACACCTTTTGGAATAATGGAATGGCGTCAGACAGCTGCGACGCGCGGCGGTACAGATCCGCAAGGCGGAATGTCTGCATTAAGTCGTCAGGATTCTGAACAACTCGCTGCGAAAGGATCTGCAGTTCGCGGTTTGTGAGTTCTGTGGCCAGTTGAGTCGCCATACCGCGACGGCGAGTACACGTGGGGTTGTTCTTGACGGCGACCTGGGCATTCATCGCCCTGCCACGCAAAAAGGCCAGTTCGACATCTTCCATGCGAACGCGAATCGAACTATTGTTCGGGGCGATTTCCAGTGCGTGCCTGTAACCTTCAAGTGCTGTTGCCAGCTGACCGTCCTGAACATGTTGTTCTGCGAGCGTAACGAAGCCCACGAGTTTTGAATCGGGAAACTGCTGCAACCGTTGTTGGTGCTCATTGACAGGCGTCGGATCCACAATTGCTGATGGCATCTCACGCCCTGCTACGCCATCGCGCGAGTCTCTCGCAACGAGATAGCCGTGTTGATTGATCAATGATGCAATGTCAACAGCCTGGATCAGTTCCTGAGCAACTCGACCGGTAGAATCTATTGCCTGCATTTGTGCGAAACAGGCTTTCGCTTCTTTGTACTCTCCATTCGCCTGGAGTACCCCGCCGAGAGCACGCAGATAGACGGGGTTATCTCGTTTAATCTTGACTGCCGAGGTATAGGCATACTTTGCCAGCATCTGCCGATCGGCCTTGATGGCGGCCTCGCCAATGTGAGCATAGAACTGCGCGTCCCACGGATCTATCGACAATGCTTCTTCGGCAAGATTGTCGATCATGACCCAATCATTGCGGACCTGAGACGTCAGAAGTCGACTTCGAATCGCGGCAAGCTTGACGCTGTCGAGTCGTGAGACCCTGCCCGTGACCTTAAATAAACGCCGACAGCAGCGATGTTTCTGTTTGCGAAATTCAATGTTGTCCGGCTGCAGTTGGACAGCCGTGCCGAGACACTCAACGCCGTATTTCCAGTTTTGTCGGTCCATGGCTTTGATACCGTTTTCGAACCATTGCTGTGCACCATTCGTTAGCTTTTGTGGTTGTGTGGAGTCCATGGCCCGCGATTCTTTCTGTAGAGGAATCATTCCACTTTGACATCTGAGACGCGGTGTGCGACTGAGGTTACCAAAAGTGGGGATCACTATTCGAGAGGAATTACGGCCGGATTGCCGAGTTTCATCTGTTCTGGCGTTTGCCAGTACGCTTATGCCGGGACACACCGGAAACGCCGTAGGCAACGCTGCAAAACAACTTCCGCAGGCCGGGAAATCGCTGCGCAGCATTTGCTTTGAACGAGCAAATCGTCCCCGGAGCGTAAATCGCGGGCAACCTGGACAAGGT
>CALFOL010000326.1 GCA_937919915.1 uncultured Planctomycetaceae bacterium | reverse complement strand
CGCATAGACATCAGCTATTCGTTGCGGCCGAAAATAGCCAACGGCCAGGTGGCCCGAGGCGATTGCTCGCCCCGGGCTCCCACAGATCCGTACGTGCCCGCATTAGAGCATACGGCTCCTCACATCAGACGTTCACCTCGCGATTCCCGACGAACGAGTGAACGACGCGCAGCGGAGGAAGCGGAAACGATTCGAGCAGCCGGTTAAACTTATCCCAGTCCAGTTTCCGCTTGCGATGTCGGCGGCTGAGCCAGCGACGCCACGCGCGATGAACCAGAAAGCGAAAGGTCTGCAACGACTCGCCGTTACCCGTGATTCCATAGTACGCATCGTGACCTCGAACCTTGCGGCATAAAGCGGCATGCTGGTCGATCAGCCGATCATGACGATGGGCTTTGCACCAGCTATCAATGGCCTGAACCGAACGAGTCAGGCGGGAAGACATCGTCTTGCGTTGGACGACTCGGTGACCGCTGCGAGAGCGACTCCAGTAATGCGTGAACCCCGGCAGGTCGAAAGTCTGCGGCTTGCTGCGAGCATTTGCAGATTTCCCGGGAGACAACAACGGACGTCGAAAATCGACAAGCCGCGTTTTCTCCGGATGAATCGTCAGGCCATACTTTGAACAACGTTTATCCAGTACAGCCAACACTCGACGAGCGTCCGATTCCACTTCGAAAATCATCACCGCATCATCCGCGTAGCGAACCAAACGGGTCCGGGCACGCATGCACGGCAGAACATCGTTGTGGAACCACTCGTCCAGAACATAGTGTAGATAGACATTCGCCAACAACGGCGAAATCACTCCGCCCTGCGGACTGCCACAGTCCGGGTAACTGACGTAGCCCGAGTCCATGGCGCCCGCGTTCAGCCATTTGCCGATCAGGCGTTGAACAACGCCATCGCGAACTCGTCGTTGAATAAACGTTCGAAGGTGGCCGTGATCCAGAGTGTCAAAGAACCTGCGTAAATCGACTTCCAGAACAAAACCGCCCCACAGATCCATCGTGTGTTTCCACGTGGCATCGATCGCCTGATGAGTGGAACGACCAGGCCGAAAACCGTACGAACTGTCACTAAAATCCTGTTCGAAGATCTGCTCCAGCAGCATGAGCACAGCTCGCTGCAACAACTTGTCTTCAAACGTTGGAATGCCAATCGGTCGCGTCTCGCTGCTGTTGCCTTTCGGAATCTGAACACGACGCACGGGTGGTGCGCGATAAGTTCCCGAATGGACACGTTCCAACAGCGATTGCAAATTGGTTGTCAGATCAGCTTCGTAGTCAGCAGCCGTCTGGCCGTCGACTCCAACCGCACCGTCTTTACGGGTACGGCGATACGCTTCGAGCAGCCATTCCAGATCAATGAGATGAGCAAGGCTTGTGAAAACCAACGCCGGCGAGCGCTTCGCCAACTCGGCTATCCGATGCTGTTTCGTTGATACGTTGTTCAGGTTTCTGAGCACCCGTCGTAGTTCCCAACATCGGTTGTTTGATGTGACGTTCCGCTTCCCTCCTCCGGGTCCTCGCTGAGCGAGAGTTCCCCAACTTCAACGGTACTATCAGAACGCTCCGACTCCCTTTTATTCATCCCGCCTCGCTTCGGTTCGCGTCGCTCAGCAGTGCCACGTGTTGCTGCGGTTGGTTTCGTATCTTCCGTCGTCACCGCAAGCCGAATGACGGACCGAGAGTTTGTCTTCCGGTCTCTCAGCCGGATCTGCACGCGGAAACAACAAGGCCTCCCAGGTTTCCGGAGAACCCCAATATCCATCTGCACATGTTCTTCGACCCCGGTCGGACATTCGCCGCTAACCAAACCGCGACGACTGCTCGGCTCCCGCTAAAAAGAAAACGAAAGCTCCAACGTGAAATACTCTTTCGAGGCTCAATAGCATGGCTTCTGGATTCGCTGTGTACGCTTCGCAGTGCCGGTTACCCGAACACCACGCAACACTCGCTTCCGGCCGCTGGTCAGGCTCTGCCGGGTGAGATCAACTCACTGGGTTCCAACGAAAGGTTTCCTGTCATGAACTCATCACAATCCCCCTCTCCCGAACTTTGCCTGGCGCAACTTTTTTTAGTATGTCCCTCTCACGTTCGACACGCCGCAGATCGGCTTCGAGGTCCTTGACCTTCGCCTCCAAAGAGCTTGCCACCGGACCACTTTGTTCCAGCTGCTCCTGTTTCCAGCGATACAAAACGTTGAGGTTCGAGATGCCCAACCGCTCAACGACCTGAGGGGCCGTGTACCCATCCAGAAGCAGCTGCACTGCCTCTTCTTTGAACTCATCCGTGTACTGACGGCGAGTCGATTTCCGCACTGATGATTTCTTCTTCCGAGACATCCTGACGTCCTTTCTATGGACTCAGAATAAGAGATTCAGGTGTCCCTGAAACCTGTACCACCTCACCGGACTCCCCTCTACCAGGCGAATACGGTTACGACGAGTACGGTGCATTCAACTGCGCCGGAGAACAGATGCCGGTCCACGAAGACGCTCGAAACACGAAACAGCGATGCGATGAAAAACTGATCATCGGGATACCCGTGGGAGAGAAAAATCACCAGGCGATATTCGCTGAGGGCGCCGCGAATGTCTACGCCCGCCTTCGCAACAAGAGCAGACAATTCGGTCGAATCCGCCGACATGGCCCTTGAGACGGGCATCAGACTTCGAACGCTGCCGACACTCCCAGGATTCTGTGCGGCTGCAGTCCGGTGCTGGCTCAAGACCGTGCGTTTTAAGAATGTTGCCAATCGTGGTGTCACAGATGCTGTCGCCGACGTTCGATAGCGCACCGCTGATCCGGTCGTAACCCCACGTCGGCTTCTCTTTCACGAACTGGACGGTCAGGGCGACGGTCAGATCGACAGTCACTTGTCGGTTGTGGTCGCCCGTTTTCTTCTTTTGCGATCCGGGTCATCCCGTGGATTGGGCCCCCGCTGACGATGCCAGTGCAGAATCGTCAACGGGAGCGAACAAGGTGCCGATCTCGGAGCGCTGCTTTCGACCGAGGATCTTTCCGTTCGCAGCGATGCTTCGGAGCTGATCCTCGGTCAGCAGGATTCGCTTGTGGCCGAATTGCCCGTTCAGGACAGCCAGTTGTGTTTCGAGATACTCAAGTCACAGCTGTTGCTCTCGATACCACCAGGCGGTGATTCAGTTCATTAATCAGTCGACTTGCCTGCCGGATCGTCAGATCTTCCGGACGGTCCAGCTGGAAACGTTCCTGAATCAGGTCCAGGAGATCCAGCTGCTGCCGCCGCACCATCGCCAGAATCGCAGACAACTGACGGCACGTCAGCTTCCCGTCGCCTGCCGAAGCTTCGGTGTCAGTCCCGGTGTGATGCTCCGCGGCGTGATGCTCAGCAGTGTGATGCTCCGCCGTAGCGACCGGTCCTTCGAAATTGACCTGCCGCGGGGCGTTGTTGATGGAAACGTTGCCCGTGCCTGCCGGCAGCTGAGTCTGCTGCGCCAGCTGATCATCCACGGCCTGCTGGCATGCGGCAAACGTCCTGGACACTTTCTCGTGAAAGCCAGCGGGGTTGCTGTCGAGCAGCGAGGGATCAATTTCAAGTTCCACATAACAACTCGCCCCCAGCGAACTGTAACGCGGCAGACCCACCTTTTTGGACAGGCCAATGGAAAGCTTGACTGCCATCCGGGATTCTCCCATTCATGATAGATAAAAAGAAATCCAGACACCGCCCCGACCTCAACGAGGCCGAGGCGGCGTTTTCGAGAACAGGCTTCAGGACACGCGCACACGGCGTGGCAGTGAAACAAACGCCACATGGCGTTGTAAGTCCAGT
>CALFOL010000325.1 GCA_937919915.1 uncultured Planctomycetaceae bacterium | reverse complement strand
GTCGCTTAGACGCAAAACCGTTCAAAAAGTGAAAAATGGTTACACAGATCGCATTTAGCATCCGGTGAACACACAGGGGGAAGACACGTGAAACACGGAGAGTGCCTAATCGTATTCGATGATTTGTTATCATGCGCTCAACCCTGGCGTGCATTCACGCCGGGCTAACTTAAATAGTATTGGCATCACTGTGCAATTAGGCGACGTCGAACGGAGACGGTTCTTTTTCCAGTGTTCCTTTGCCGGCGTTCAGGCCGGCTTCCAAATCATCTTTGAATCGAGTGGCAATGCTTAGCCCGATCGATTTCTTGGTCAGGAAGACGACTCCATCAATCAGCGATACCTGTCGCATAGTTTTGATGATGTCCATTGATTCGTACTTCTCTTCAATCTCTGTGACCTCCACGCGCTCGGCCTTTTCCAAAGCCATACGCAGCACTTTACTGCACGCGGATACGTCGATGTCGCGAACTTCTGTGACACGTTTGCGCAGGTACCACGCCGTCCAGAACATACGCGGCACAATCAGCATCAGTCCGAACACACGTTCGAGGATGGACTGATCAGAATCGGTGCTGCCGAGTGCGAATGTCCAGGCGTTTGCCATCGTGGGCGCGATGCGGACTTTGGTCTTTTTCGCTTTCAGATCGATCTTGTGCCGCGCGTCGCAGTGCTTTTTGGGGGCGGTCATGTGAACGTAGTAACCCATCGCACCGAAGATTGCTGACACGACAATGATCGCCATCACCCAGCCGATACTGAGTTGCAGAATCAGGGCCAGAAACCCTCCCTGGATGACCAAAGCCAGCAATCCGAGCCCCACCATGGCCACGACGGCGCCGATGGTCAGTTTGGTCTGCGCCTCAATTCGTTCGATCAGCCAAGCGTTGAAATCTTCTTTGTTCATGGCGATATGCTACTGAATGCGGGAGCAGTATCAATGGAATTGCGGCGTTCGCTGACCGACACCGCGTGATGCCGATAACGGAAATTCGAATATCGAACACGGAATATCGAACAAGGAAGCGAATCGCAGGAATGCCCCCTCCCCCCCCGGGGGACTTACATTTCGGGCTCGCCTGCTGCTGCTGCTGCTGCTGCTGCTTCCTCGGCGCATTCCCGGTCCCACGCAGATCCCAACCCTCCACGCCATAGCCCGCCGGGGCTCCCGGCTCGGTTAGATGATTTCGCGGCGGTTGTTGACGTAGTCCCAGACGACGTAGCGGTCGAGGTCTTTGCCGGCGGTGAAGAAGACTCGGCCGCCCGTGCTTTGTGCCAGGCGGTGGGCGAACTGGACGTCTTCGTGAGACTGTGACCAGCTGGGCAGCAGGAAGATATTGATGGTGATGTCGTCGCGGTGGCACAACATGCCTTCACGCATGGTGGCTTGTTCTGTCAACGGGTCAGGCGGATACAACATGTACAGGTCGCTGCCATCGAAATGGGCTGTGGGCAGTCCGTCGGTGATGAGGATAACCTGTCGGTTCGGTGTGTCCTGCTGTGCAAGGAATTGTCGACCCAACTGCATGCCATGTTGCAGATTGGTGAAGTGTGGCGGGACGTGCATTTCGCTGATGTCGTCGCGGCTCATGTCAGCACGAAGTCGGACAACAGGAGTAGTGACCGTAGGGATTTTCGGCATCAGGTTGATGAGCTCACCAGGCGGGACGACTTTGGCGAACGTAGCGACTTCAATGAATCGCAGGAAGTCTCCGGGGAACTCGCCTGTGATCAGGCCATTGAGTGCCAGTGCCATTTTTTTGACGTTGATGTACTGTCCGTCGTAACGCATCGACCCGCTCATGTCCATCAGCACGACTGTTGCGCACTTGGGGTTGTTGCGTGAGCGGTGAATTTCAATGTCGTCCTGTCGCAGTCGGATCGGACGTTCCGTGCCCTGTCGCAACATCGCGTTGATCATGGTCTGCGGGATGTCCATCTGCGAAACGGAATCCCCAAATTCGTAGGGACGCGTTCGTTGAGTTTCTACAGCGCCTTCACCGTCGACGGCGTTTGGGTGCCGACCGGATTTTGATGCTTCGAGGTTGCTGAAGATGCGTTCGAGGAGCTTTCCCTGGAACAGTTTGTAGGCCTTGGGTGACAGGTGCACCTTGCCGTCCTGTCCGGTGATGCCCTGATTTTCCATCAGGTCTTTCAGGTATTGTTGCACCTGTTCCTGAAACTGGCGCATGTTTTCGACCTGTTCGGAATCTGCGAATTCGGACAGTTCGTCGAGATCGATGATGGCCAGCTGCGCATTCTCTTTGGCGTTTTCCAATTGCTTCAGAAGCTCATCGATTTGCTTCAGCTCGTTCAGAATTTCGATGGCTTGCGGGATCGTCATTCCTTCGCGACCCGTGAAGGCGTATTCCGATGCGAGGAAGTCGATCTGGTATTTTTCGCCAAGCGTTTCCATCACTCTCAGCAGTTGTGACGCGAAGCGCGGGTCGGTTCGTTCGGCCTGATACCAGAGATGTTCCAGTTGATAGATTTGTTCGTCCCGGACCGCGCGGTTGAAGGCTTTTTCCTGTTTGCCTGATGGCCGGGCGGACTGCACGTCTTTGCGGAACTTTTTGTCGACCTTCTTCTGCACGGAGTCGGTTTCGTACTTCGCCAGCAGACGTTGTTTGCGTTCTTCCAGTTGCTTGATCAACTGTTCGAGAGACGGGCCGAGTCCCGCGAACTGGCCGGGGTCCAGCCGGATGGCGTTGGCGATTTCTTCTTCGCTGAACTCGCGCATGGAGCCGAACTGCAGCATGTGCTCGAAGACCGGCGACACCAGGTCCGGCGGCGGCTCACTGGGGGCCGGAAACTGTGCCGGATCGAACTTCTGGTAGGTGTGAATGATTCCGCCACGGTTCGGGTTATTGTCTGGAGTGGGCATGCGGTAGAGATCAGGAAACGTGTGAGATGAAGACGGTTTTGAAGATTATACGCGTAATCGACCGCCCGTCTCGATTCGTTTCGGAAAAAGACGCCGGAGCGATGATGGCTACTTTGGCAGTCTCCGCGAATTCAGCAGGCGTTGACCCGAAGCTCCCCGGCGATCAGAATCCGCGGATGCCCGCCAATCTGACGCCGATGTATCTCAAAGCTGAACGGGAATATCGTCGTGCGCAGTCGGTGGCTGAACAGGTCGAATGTTTGCAGGTGATGCTGCAGCTGGTGCCGAAGCACAAAGGCACGGACAGGCTGCAGGCGGATTTGAAATCGCGGCTCAGTGAAGCTCGACGGACTCTGCAACAACAGCTAAACGCCCCGAAAAGTGGTCAGACGTTTCGCATTCCGCGTCAGGGGGCCGGGCGAGTTGTGATCGTCGGCGGGCCGAATTGCGGCAAGAGCCGAATTCTGAAAGAGCTGACTCGCGCGGAACCGGAAGTCGCCGATTTTCCGTTTACGACTCGCGAGCCGCTGCCAGCGATGATGGACTACGACGGGGTGCCGATTCAGTTGATCGACACACCTCCGGTGGTGTTCGGTCAATTAGAACCATGGATGCTGAATCTATTGCGAACGGCTGATGCGGCATTGTTGGTCTTCAATGGAGCGTCCGATGATGCTCCTGAGGAAACCCTGGCGGTCGTTCGAGAGTTCGCCGACCGCAAGACGCGATTTTCGACGACGACGGGTTTCGATGAATTGTCATTTGCTACGGTGAATATCGCATCGATCCTGCTGGTGACTCACGCGGCAGATGACGAACACGCTGAGCGACTGGAATTATTGAACGATTTGATGGGTGTCGCGCTGCCGATTCACAAAGTGGAACTGGATGATCATGTCACGATCGAGCAATTGAAGCGGGAGATCTTTGCCCTGCTGAAGATTATTCGCGTCTTCACGAAGCCGCCGGGACAGCCGCCGGATATGACGTCGCCGCTGACGATTGCGATCGACGGTACGGTTGAAGATCTGGCAGCGCAGATTCATGATGATCTGGCGAAGAGCCTGAAACACGCGAAAATCTGGGGAGAAGGCGGTCACGATGGGCAGATTGTTGGTCGAGATCATCAGCTTCGCGATGGCGACGTGGTTGAGCTACACTAAGGTCGGTTACGGACTTACTCAAAATGATGCGCGCACGGTGTGCGCATCATCTGCAAACTCCGAGCGGTAGCTCGAATGGGCGGCGGGCCTCGGGCGTTAGGAATTAGGAAGAAACTCAGCGGAATTCGGCGGAATCTGGTGCGTGGGTTGGGTATCGCAATCCTCGACTGCGGCTACGGGTTAGACGAATTTTTGTGCTGGGGCGAACTTGAGCAATCATTGGAAGATCATGCGGCAACTTACTTCAATCAAAGATCAGCAGCAGGCGCGGTTCTTCGCTTCGTATCTGGCGGTGCAGGGGATCCAGGCGTCGGCCGAAGAAGCTGACGGCGAGTGGTTGATCTGGTATCACGACGACGATGATCGTGAACAGGCGAACAAGATTCTCGCGGAATACCTGCAGAATCCTGACGACCCCAAATACGAAGCGGCTGAACGAAAAGTTCGCAGCGTGTTTATGGAAGCGGATCGGTTGCAGCAGGAGATTACCCGAGACCAGAAGCGGCTGAAGAAACGCTGGGCTGGTTCCTGGTGGCACTCTTACCCTGCGACGTACGTCATGATTGGCATTTGTGTCGTTGTGGCGGTGCTGTGTACAGATTGGACGGCGATGAAGGGGGGAGGCATGGGCCCGACACTTTGCAACAGTCAGGATTCCGTGCTGCTGAATAAAATGTGGGTCGCCACGCAAATCGTGCGGGAGGAAGGCGGAAAGAAAGTCCGGTACTTTCGGGTGACGGTGACGCCGGAACTGACGGGGAAAAATCTGAAAATCGAAAACTGGGCGGACACTCTTGAAATCCTGAAATTCAAAGTGGCCGTTACCTGGGAGTCATTGAAATTGACTTGCTCGAACGGCGAAGTCTGGCGGTTCATTACTCCCATCTTTTTGCATGGCAGCATCCTGCACATCCTGTTTAACATGATGTGGCTGCGTTCCATGGGCATGGCGATTGAGTTTACTCGCGGGACAAAGCGGTTTGTGTTGTTGTGTCTGGTTCTGGCAGTGACTTCCAACATCGGCCAGCTGTTCTGGAGCGGTCCGGCTTTTCTGGGTATGTCAGGCGTTGTGTTCGGTTTGATCGGCTATGTGTGGATGAAGGGGAAAACACAGCCGCAGCTGGGGATGGGGCTGGAGCAGCAGACGATCGTAATGTCGATACTCTGGTTGGTGATGTGCATGGCAGGCGTTTTCGGAAACATTGCCAACGCGGCCCATCTGGTTGGCTTTTTCGGCGGCATCCTGATCGGTGCCCGCCAGGCGATCTGGAAGAAGCTGCCCTTCAGGAAATAGCCGTCTTTCGGCGTTCTCACGGATCCGGATTCACCTGTTTCTTCGGACGGGTTTTCTGATTAGAATTACCTGGTCGAGCAGTACAGGCGATGGAAACAGGAACCGTTCAATGACAGATGAAACCCCACCCAAAACCGAATCGATTCACGCTCCCAGCGAATTTGAGCAGTTGGCTGACGAACAGCAGATGGGGCTGATGGCTGAATTCTGGCTGTTTATCAAAGAAGAAAAGAAATGGTGGCTGACTCCCATCATTCTGGTTCTGCTGGGTGTTGGGGTCCTTGTCGCACTCACATCGACCGGAGCCGCACCGTTCATCTACACGCTGTTTTAAGCGGGGGAAGCTGCATTTGCGGACAGCTGATCGGGCGTGTGCTGCTTTGTAAGTCACTCCCACGTGTGACGGCGACCGCAGCCGTCATATTGCAGTTATCTGGCGCGACCCTGTGAAGTGAGTTCCAGCTCGTCAATTCCGCCTCCTTCTTTATAAGGCCGGACGGTTCGGTACCAATCGCCCCATATATTGTAGGCCTTGGTTCGCCATTGGTTGGCCACTTCGACTTTTCGTTCATCGTCGGCGGTTTCGGCGCCGGTGAGAGGGTTGAGCGACAGTCCGAAACCGTTTGGCTTGCGTGCGATGAATCGCAGCGATCGCAAAGCTTCTAAATTGCAGTCAACGCTCGGATCACGCAGGCCCTGCATCATCAGTGGAATGAGCGCGAAATCACCAGTACGGCCCAGCGCCCAGTAGGCGGTTCGACGATTGTCCGCGCTACGACTCTCCAGCAGTTTCTTCAGCATGTCGACTTGTCCGACAAGTTCTTCGCGGTTACTCACCTGAATTTTTTCGATGACATCGTCGAGATCATCCTCCAGTTTGTCCAGGTCGCCGACGTTCGTCATCATTGCTCCCAGCAATTCGTCCAGCGGTCCCAATTCCTTCTTGATTTTCTTCTTATCGCCGTACAAATCATCAAGGTCTCCTCGAGAGCCCGTCATGCTGCCCTTACCGAATTGCTTATCGATGAACTGTTGTGTCGATCGTGCCAGATAAAGAATTGCGAAGCAGGCACCAATACGCGGAGAGGTGTTCGTCTTTTCGAAGCCTCCATCCGGTGATTGCAATGTTAG
>CALFOL010000324.1 GCA_937919915.1 uncultured Planctomycetaceae bacterium | reverse complement strand
CACACTGTGTCGAACGTTGTGGCTGAATAGCAGCCGGGCTGTTGTTGCGGAAATGCAAAAACCCGAGCCATTCGGGGACCCGGGTTTTGCGTTTGTTTAAACGATGCTGTGACAACAGCTAGACCAGCTTTTCCAGTACAGTGTCGATCAGACTATACTCTCTCGCTTCTTCAGCAGTCATGAAGTTATCACGGTCTGTGTCCGCTTCGATTTTCTCCAGCGTCTGGCCGGTGTGCTTCAGCAGGATTTCGTTCATGCTGCGTTTGATACGCAGCACTTCTTTATAGTGAATCTCAAGCTCTGTCGCCGTGCCTTCATAACCAGCCAGTGGCTGATGGATCATGATCCGAGCGTTCGGCAGGGCGTGACGTTTGCCCGGAGCTCCGGCAGTCAACAGGATAGCTCCCATGCTGGCCGCCTGACCGATGCAATAGGTTGCCACGTCGCAGCTGATGTACTGCATGGTGTCGTAGATCGCCATACCAGCGGTGATTGAGCCACCTGGCGAATTGATATAGAAATGGATATCCGCTTTGGGGTCGTCGAATTGCAGGAACAGCAACTGAGCAACGATGCTGTTGGAGGCATCATCGTTGACACCACTGCCAAGGAGCACGATACGGTCCTTGAGCAGGCGACTATAAATATCCATTGAGCGTTCATCACGCCCGTTTTTTTCAATAACGTAGGGGACCAGCGTTGTCATTGGGGAATCCGTCCGACAGAGAACATTAAATCAGAAAGCACGCGACTATTTTTTTTCCTTGGCAGTTTTCTCAAGCACTTCATCAACGAGACCATATGCTTTTGCCTGAGCAGCGGTCATGTAGAAGTCACGCTGAGTATCTGCTGAGATCTTCTCGACCGTCTGACCAGTATGACTGGCCAGCATTTCGTCAAGCAGTTGCCGCGTTTCCATGATGTCTTTCGCCTGAATTTCGATATCCGAAACCTGACCTCCGACCTGCCCGTGAGGCTGGTGGATCATCATCTTGGAATGCTTCAGTGCGAAACGTTTACCAGGTGTTCCACCGGCCACCAGAATTGCTCCGCCACTGGCAGAGAGGCCCACGCAGTAGGTCGCCACATCACATTCGATGAAGCTCATGATGTCATAGATCGCCAGCGTGGCAGTGACAGAGCCACCAGGCGAATTGACATAGAGATGGATGTCCTGGTGTCGGTTTTCCGACTGCAGAAACAGCATCTTCATGATGATCAGATTTGCACTGCCGTCGTGAATCGGGCCATCCAGAAAAATGATCCGATTATCGAGCAGCAAATCACCGACAGACATCTGTCGCTGGGCGGTATAGTCACGAGCTGCCATTGGCATGTACTCGAAACGCTGATCCGTCATTTGGCTTTCCTGTTCGTCCATGGGCTAAGAATTAAAAGACAACCGGGCGGCCAGGTATCGACCGCCCCGAAGTTAAGCAGACGCCTTCAATCAGCGTCTACTCTTCGTCTTCGGTTGCTGGTGAATCATCGATCAGGCTGGAAATCATGTTTCCGCAGATCGCGAATGGTGCAGCCGCCACAGAATTTTCTACCGCAGCTTCCCGTTTAGTATCATTAAAAGTCGCATGCTGCAGAATGAAGTCAACTGCTTTCCGCTCACGCAACTGAGCTTCCATGTTGTCAATCATGCCTGTTTTGACCATACGAGCGCGTAGTCTTCGAAGCGGCTCACCACTCTGGAATGACATCATCAGAAGTTCCTGATCGATGTCGCCAGGCTCACACTCAATATTCTCCTGAGTGGCGATTCGGTCAAGGACGAAATGTTCTTTAAGTGCTTTCCGAGTGTTCTCAATCGCATTCTGGCGGATTTCGTTCTCACGAGCAGCAATGTGCTCACGGGTAAATCCAGCCTGAGACATTTCCAGAACTTCACGTCGTAATGCGTTTTCTGTTTGTTGCTTGACCAGAGATTCCGGCAGGTCCCAATTCGCGGAATCAGTGATTCGGGCCATCACTTGTTCGCGAGTTGCCTGACGCTGCTTGAACTCCATCTGCCGCTCAAGCGTCGTCTTGATCTGATCGTCGAGATCCGCTTCCGAATCGCAGTCGAACTGATCAAGGAATTCCTTATCCAGTGCCGGTGCTATGTGAGCACGAACTTCCTGGACCTTGAATTCCGCAGAAACTTTTTCGCCACGCATTTCGACGATTGCTGTCTGCAGCGAAATAGTTACTTCCGCTGACTTGGTGTCACCGGAGGAAACTCCGTCCATCAACTTATCAAACCCTTCGACGACAGCATCCTGAAACCGCAATGTTGGCTTCAGTCGAAGTGACGTTGCCGTGGTTTGACGGATTTCTTTACCATCGTGTTTGAAGGTAATATCACACACCACAGAGTCTCCTGCTGTTGCAGCACGGTTGACTTTTTCCGGTGTTGAGTAGGATTCCAAGAACTGTTCCTTAAATCCATTAAGTTCTGCATCGCTCATTTCGCCTGAAGGACGATCGATCTTGAACGACTTGTAGTCCGGCAATTCGAACTCAGGGCGTACCTCGACATCGAATTCGTAACGGAAGTCGCCGTTTTCAGGAATCTCAAGACTGTCGACATCAATCTGAGGCTGATTGATCGGGTCGATGTTGTTTTCCTCAGACATCTGCTCAAGGCTCTGGAGCAACACCTTCTGCTTGATTTGGTCAGACAGTTCCGTTTTGAACCGTTTCTGCAGCAGATTCCGCGGCACTCGGCCAACTCGAAATCCTGGCACTTCTGCCTGGCCCGAAAACTCGTCCAGCGAACTGTCTCGCAACATTTCGATGTCCGCCTCGGGCACCGTCACGGCGACATGCTTGCGGCAGGGACCGATGTTTTTGATTTCAACCGTCAGATTCAGGCGTTGTTGCTCCTGCTCTTCAACAGCTGTTGCGTCACCTTCAGTGGTGCCAGAGGCGTTCTCTTCTTCAACGCTCATTTTTTTGACCTTCTACCGATGCTGACCATCGTCAGCTGTTTTGAAGAAAGGCAGTTGCCTTTCGTTACGTGACTGAGAGCAGAATGACAGAGGTTGGTTTCTGTGATGCTCTGCCCCCGTTTTTTATTCAACAGACGATTACCTGCAAAGTGATTGCGGCAACCTGTGTCCATAAAAAAAGAGCGGATGAAGGGAGTCGAACCCTCGACAGCCACGTTGGCAACGTGGTGCTCTACCACTGAGCTACATCCGCAATTTTTACGCTCTGTGAAACACAGAACGGAAATCTGATTGTTTCCACTGACTCGAAAATCAGCGAGGGGGGATTATGGTTGAATCCACGGCTTCGTCAACCGAATCAATCACAATTCAAATCGGAATTGCCCGCCTGACTTGAGCGTAGACGCGTTTTGACGGCAGGAATTGCCCCAAAGATTCACGGAAACGTTCACCTTAGGCATTCCATCGTTCTTCCGACACTTCGTTGTCGACGGGACGAGAACGCGTCTGCAATCTGATTCGAGAATCCGAGCGATTGATTACGAAATCTCGCGGCGTCTTCTTCTTCGCGATTTGAACGTGTCTCAGGTGATCGCGTTGCTTCGCCGAAACACTCCAACCGTTTGTGTTGTTATTACGTAAGTTGTTTTAAGTTAGACACTTGCGAAATATCCTGATTCGATAGCAAGATGGGGGCGTTGCAATTCGGAAGCATGACCTGTGTAAGACTTCCCTGAGATAAATGCTTGCAAGTCTATTTGTAGTAGTGACTTACGACTTCTATGGAGTGCTTGCTCGCGATTCGGCACGCAACATGCGTTAACAAAGATTCAGAACCGCCTGACAGGAATTCGAAAAGTGGCCCCCCCCCAAAAAAAAGAGCCGGGCTTTAACAGCCCGGCTTTTTTTTGTGCGTTGTTCAGTGGGTCGCACTGCCTCCCGCGAAATCATGGCCCGCTTGGAAACCCGGCCCAAATGGAGTCTCATCTTCAAGTCGCAATCGGCAGATTAATTTCCGGCCGCTGCCTTACACGCCGTCGCTGGGGAGTGGACTACTGGCCGGATTCTTCAGCGGTTTCGAGATCAGCATCGAAGTCGGTGTCCCCCACATCGACGAAGCACCCGCAATGTCCACAGTCCTGAGTTGTTCCGTTTTGTGACTCAGGAAACGATGTTGTTTTTCCACAACCCTCACACACCACCGCAATCACATTGTCACCCAGGCCGGGTTGACGACGCATTTGATTCTTTTCTTCGAACACACGAATCAATTTTGCCGCGTCCTCCGCACTCGCGTCTTCCACCCAGATCCTGGGCTGATGAAACTGGGAGATTGTTCCCATGGCCCACAAGCTGACCCCCGACTGATCCTCAACGGCATAGGCCGGAATATCGTTCGTTGACAGCAGCTTCACGATCATGTGAGCTTCAACATTTGACGCCGCAGTATAGACAACGACCGGATTCACGAATTCCGTCTGGGGGTTCGGGGAAGACGTCATAGCGAATCCTCATGCAAAGGTCAGTCAAGTACGGCACGATGCTTCACCATGCGACACTGCATTTTGTCATTCCAGGTCTGGAAACTCAAGGACCTCCTGAATTCGTCGCTGGTGACATGTGTAATTCGAATCTCCGCTCAGCTTATTTGATGTCCAGCGGTAACCTGAGTCTCACTGTTTTCCGATTCCAGCCCCAACCTCGCAAGCGTTTTACAGAGAGAAACCTGCCTGTTGAGAATCGATCAGACTGTACGCATCGGGTGTGAATGTTACGATCTGAATTCTTCCCACATCGTTCACAATGCCAATCCAAATTATCTCATGTCAGCATCCATTATCGACGGAAAAGTGATTTCGGCCGCCGTTCGGCGAAAAATCACAGAAGATACGGCCGCCTTCGTCGCGGAAACCGGCATTACGCCTCATCTCGCAGCAGTGCTCGTTGGTGATGATCCAGCCAGCCAGGTTTACGTTCGGAACAAGGAACGAGCCTGTGAAAATTGCGGGCTGAAAAGCACACTGCATCGACTTCCCGTTGACACAACACAGCAACAGCTGGCCACATTGGTTGCCGAATTAAACGCAGATGGCACGGTGCATGGTATTCTTGTGCAGTTGCCACTGCCGAAACATCTGGATTCCACGCCCATACTGGACGCGATTCTGCCCGGCAAGGACGTCGACGGATTTCATCCGGAAAACGTGGGCCTGATGCTGCAGGGAAGGCCTCGCTTTCTGCCCTGCACGCCTCATGGTGTCATGAAAATGCTACAGCACCAGAACATCGACACAGCAGGAAAGCACGCTGTAGTGATCGGCCGAAGCGACATTGTGGGCAAACCAATGGCCGCCTTACTGGTGCAGCGAGGAGCGGACGCGACGGTGACGATCTGCCACAGCCGAACCGCTGACATTGCTGCGATTTGCAGCCAGGCAGATATTCTGATCGCGGCCGTGGGAATTCCGGAATTTGTCAAAGGTAACATGATAAAGCCCGGAGCTGTTGTCATTGACGTAGGAATTAATCGACTCAACGACAAGCTGGTTGGAGATGTCGACTATGCAGAAGCCGTGGAAATCGCTTCTGCAATCACGCCTGTGCCCGGCGGCGTTGGGCCAATGACGATTGCCATGCTTCTGCAAAATACATTGGAGGCAGCTCGTCAATGGTCACTACTGGGTAAATAGGATGAATGCGCACACTGCGTATTCTGGCGTCCGTGAAATTCATAAACCTGTCCCG